>CAMOKN010000118.1 GCA_946617595.1 uncultured Clostridia bacterium | reverse complement strand
TAAAAACCCAATTTGAGAGAAAAAGAGATATCCACGCCGTCTACTGCGGCAAACCTCCTAACCGGGCGCCCGCCAGGCTTCGTCGGCTTTCCTTGTATTCGACGCGGCTATCTCATTTTCTCTGTTCAAAGCGGTTTTTAGAGGTACCCTTAAAGATGAGATAATAATTAAGGAGATATGAATTGTCCAAGGGCAAAAAGATAACAATAACAGCGGTAATAGTGCTTATCGTGCTGGCAGTCGGAGGATTTTTCGGCTGGAAACTCTTTGAGTATATAAATCACCAATACACATTATCAACGCACCCGCTCGGCTACTCCGAGTTTGTAGAGAAATATGCCGATGAATACGGCATCGACAAGTACATAATATACTCGGTGATAAAGACTGAGAGCGGATTCGATCCCGATGCTGTCTCAAATACCGGCGCAAGAGGTCTGATGCAGCTCATGGAAGTAAGCTTCGACTGGGTGAAATTCAGACTCGGCGACGGCGATGATGTAACATTCGACGATATGTTCGATCCTGAAATGAATATCAGATACGGTGCGTATCTGATAGATTACCTGATAGACTATTTCGGCTGCACCGAGACAGGTGCGGCGGCATATTTTTCAGGTATCGGCGAGGTAGGAAACTGGGTGTCCGATAAGCAGTATTCGGCAGACGGGATACACCTCGATACGATACCAAGCAAAAACGCAGCACATTATGTGAATAAAATAACAAATGCATTAAACACATACTATGAACTGTATGTGAAGGAAAGGAAAGACTGATATGGCAAAAAAAGAAACAGCAGCAAAAAAGGAAAAGAAGACCGAAGCAAATGAGCTGAAAGAAAAGCTCTTTATGAAGCGCAAGGTCACGGGAATGGAAATGTCCGATGCCGAGATCAAGAAGGCGGACAAGTTCTGTGAGGATTACAAAGCATTCCTCGATGCGGGAAAGACCGAGAGAGAAGCCTGCGCTGAGGCTGTACGCCTTGCACAGGCACAGGGATTCGTTCCTTTTGACAAGAATGCTTCGTATTCGGCAGGCGACAAAGTCTATATGACCAACAGAGGAAAAGCAGTGATACTCGCAGTGATCGGCAAGAAGTCCGTTGCTGAAGGCGTGAACCTCGTTGCGGCGCATATTGATTCACCGCGTATTGATCTGAAGCAGAACCCTCTTTATGAAAGCGACGGACTCGGTTATTTCAAGACCCACTACTACGGCGGAATAAAGAAATACCAGTGGCCGACGATACCGCTTGCTCTCCACGGCGTTATCTACAAGGCAGACGGCGAGCGCGTAGATGTTAAGCTCGGCGAAGACGATAATGACCCCGTGCTCGTTATCACCGATATTCTCCCACACCTTGCCGATGAACAGTACAAGCGTCCGGCTCCAAAGCTCGTCAAGGGTGAGGAACTCAACATTCTTATCGGTTCGCGTCCTTTCAGGGACGACAAGGCAAGCGAGACTGTAAAACTCGGGATAATGCAGATACTCAATGAAAAATACGGAATAACCGAGAGCGATTTTATTTCAGCTGAGCTTGAATGTGTTCCTGCATACAAAGCAAAAGATGTAGGATTTGACAGAAGCATGGTAGGTGCATACGGACAGGACGACAGGGTATGCTCATACACTGCGCTTTCAGCAATACTCTCACTCAAAGGCGCACCCGACAGGACTGCTGTGACCATTCTCACAGACAAGGAAGAGATCGGCAGCGAGGGCTGCACCGGATTACAGTCCTCATATCTCAAATATTTCATTTACGATCTCGGAGACTGCTTCGGCGTGAACGGCCGCACTGTGCTTTCGCACTCGAAGTGCCTCTCAGCTGACGTGAATGCCGGTTATGACCCTACTTTCTGTGAACCTTTCGAGAAGCTCAACGCAGCATATCTCGGCAGAGGTGTTGTTCTCACAAAATATACCGGTTCGAGAGGAAAGAGCGGCACAAACGATGCGTCCGCAGAATTTGTAAGTGAAGTAAGACGCATTTTCGACAAGGAAGATATAATCTGGCAGACAGGAGAACTCGGAAAAGTAGATTTCGGCGGCGGCGGAACTGTTGCTATGTATATTTCAAACCTCAATGTAGATACTGTTGATATCGGAGTTCCGGTGCTCTCGATGCATGCGCCTTTTGAAATAACGCTGAAAAATGACATTTACATGACTTACAAGGCATTCAGAGCCTTCTTCAAGGCGTAACACAAATCGCCGAGGGTTAACGCCGCCCTCGATATGCGCCAGCGCGATGCAGGACCCATTAACGCTCTGCGGAACTGAAACAGATACATCATAAAATGATATTTCTGTAAAAGCCTGTCTATTATCACATCACCCATAATAAACATATACTGAGTGAGGCGCAGATCCTTTCGGGTCTGAATGCGAAGCTTGCAAAGTTTTTTGGAAGGGGGTCTGGGGGATAACCTTTTGTTCACAAAAGGTTTCCCCCAGTCTCAAGCGCAGCGACATTCTGCAACATCTCAAGCGCAGCGACCTTCTGCAAGCTCCCGAACGGCAGCGGCTCACATCGGGGTGATGATATGACATACTGTAAAGCAAAGAAAAGAAAAGGTAAGGCAGCAAAGACGATCGGCACGGTGCTGATAATACTCGGCATTGTATGCTGCCTTACCCTGATATTTCTTGATACATTTATACGTCCTACGCTGGAGATGCTGCTGGATTATAAATGCCGCACCGCTGCCGAGAGGATAATAAGCGACGCGGTGTTCAGCAGATTTTCGGGAGATGATGACAGCGGTGATCTTGTCACATTCATTTTTGACAACGACGGACGAATTGCCGCGCTGAACACGGACCGCTCGAAGATCAACAGCCTTAAAGCGCTGCTGAACGATGCCGTGAACGAGGGGCTTTCCCACGTTAAGGAAGATACCGTAAGCATATCGCTCGGCACACTCAGCGGCATAAGCTTTCTGTACGGCACCGGACCTGAGCTCACTTTTCAGATCGAGCCGCAGGGAAAAGCCGATACAAGACTTGTAAGCACATTCGATGCTGCCGGGATAAACCAGACGATACACAGTATAGTGCTGGAGGTAGATGCGGTGCTTTCGCCGATGATGCCGGGATTTTCAAACACTGTGGATATATCATACGATATCCTGCTTACGCAGACTGTGATAGTCGGTGAGGTCCCCGAAACTTATTCATACATAATCCTCGATGAGGAGAATAAAAGCGAGCTTGCAAACATTGACATATAAAGAGGTAAGAAAATGACTGCCGAAACAGCCGCAAAAAGGCTCGGTGAGCTTTATGAGATCATCGAGAAGCACAACTACAACTATTATGTTCTCGATGCACCTACTGTAGAGGACGACGAATATGATGCCCTCATGCGCGAGGTAAAGGAGCTTGAAACACAGTTTCCTCAGCTCGTTACCGATTACTCGCCCACAAGACGAGTGGGCGGAGCTGCGCTTTCAACATTTGAAAAAGTCACACATACGGTGCAGATGGGCTCACTCCAGGACGTTTTCAGCGAGGAAGAACTGTACAATTTTGACGCAGCCGTCCGTAAGGAAGTAACTCCCGAATACTCCGTCGAGCCCAAGATCGACGGTCTTTCGGTATCGCTCGAATACCGTGACGGCATTTTTGTGCGCGGTTCGACGCGCGGCGACGGATTTGTGGGTGAGGACATCACCGAAAATCTGCGCACTATAAAGAGCATTCCGCTCAGATTAAGCGAAAAACTGCCTTTCCTTGAAGTCAGAGGAGAGGTTTTCATGCCGAGAGAAAGCTTTGCAAAGCTTGTCGCGATGCAGGAGGAAAACGGCGAACAGCCTGCTAAAAATCCACGCAATGCAGCCGCAGGTTCACTTCGTCAGAAGGACAGCTCAGTTACCGCAAAGCGCTCTCTCGATATTTTTATTTTCAATATCCAGCAAATCGAAGGAAAAACCTTCACCCGACACAGCGAAACTCTCGATTATCTGCGTGAACTCGGCTTCCGCACAGTCGGACACGTTGTCTGCGGTACGATAGATGAAGCCGTAGAAAGGATCCGCAGGATAGGCGAGGAAAAACACGGATATGCTTACGATACAGACGGCGCGGTCATAAAAGTTGATGATCTCGCCCAGAGAGATATACTCGGTTCGACCGCAAAGGTCCCGAAATGGGCAGTTGCCTTCAAATATCCGCCGGAGGAAAAAGAAACTGTCCTTAGAGAAATAGAAGTGAATGTCGGCAGAACAGGAGCGCTCACACCGGTGGCGATATTTGACCCGGTGCAGCTTGCCGGAACAACAGTCACACGCGCATCGCTGCATAATCAGGACATAATGGACAGGCTTGAGATCGCTGTGGGCGATACGATAGCGGTCCGCAAAGCCGGAGAGATAATCCCCGAGATCGTCAGAGTCGCAAAACACTGCGGAAATGAAACATTCCGGCTTCCGGAGAGATGCCCGGTCTGCGGTCACAGGACATCAAAAAGCGAGGACGAGGCTGCTGTGCGGTGCATCAACCCTAACTGCCCGGCTCAGTTACAGCGCGGACTTGAGCATTTTGCCTCACGCGATGCCATGAATATCGAGGGACTTGGTGAAGCTGTGGTGAAGCTGCTCTGCGATAATGAACTCGTAAGATCGGCGGCTGATATTTACACGCTTAATATGCAGGATATCCTGTCGCTTCCGGGATTCAAGGAAAAATCGGCAGGAAACCTGCTGAAAGCAATTGAAAATTCAAAGAACGAGCAGCCGGACAGACTTCTGTTCGCACTCGGGATACGCGGCATCGGAAGACGTTCGGCTGAGCTTCTGATGAAGAAGTTCGGCAGCATGGACGGCGTGATGAACGCATCGGAAGAAGAAATACTCTCTATCGACAGCTTCGGCGAAGTGCTGGCAAAGAATGTCGCAGAAGCATTTGATGATCCCCAGATGAGAGAGCTTGTGGAAAAGCTGCGTGAGAACGGTCTGAAATTCGACTATGACAAGGCTGCCGGAAGCGACAGGTTCGCCGGACTTACGTTCGTGCTCACCGGCACCCTGCCGACGCTGAAACGTGAACAGACCAAGGAAATGATCGAGAATATGGGCGGAAAATGCTCGGGTTCGGTCTCAAAGAAAACTAATTATGTTGTCGCAGGTGAAGCGGCGGGAAGCAAACTTACAAAGGCGCAGGAACTCGGAGTTACGGTAATAACCGAACAGGAGCTGCTCGACATGATAAACGGATAATATGAAAAGACTGATAATTTTACTTGCGGCACTGGTCGCAGTCGGCGGTGTAAGCATATATATGCTGAAAAATCATGCCGGAATGCAGAAAGAACTTCCTACCTCGTATGAGGAGGTAGCACAGATAAAGGAAGACGGCATAGTGACTGATGATGCCGAAACGACTGCGCCGGAAAAAGACGATCCGCTCGCGGTAAGTTTCTCGCACAGCGGCACATTCTACAGCGAGACGATAGAAGTAGAACTGACCTGTCCGGAAGAAGAAGCAGTCATCTACTATACCACAAACGGAAATGACCCCGACGAGGATTCAAAAAAATACACCTCTCCGATAAAAATAAACGCAAAATCCGATACCGCCGCAACTACCGTAAAGGCAATAGCGGTGAACGGCGCGGACAAGTCCGAAATTGCATTGAAAAGCTATGTTGTCGGGAAAAATGTTGACACAAGATTCAGCGATGACACGCTCGTATTTGTGCTGTCCTCCGATGAATACAATCTGTATGATTACTATTATGGCATTGCGGTGGAAGGCTATCTGCGCGACAAATTTCTTAAAGAGGAATATACGGGCGGAGAAATAAAGCCCACAGACCCTGCCAACTACAATATCGGCGGCAGAGAGAGCGAGCGTCCGATGTATGTCGAAGTATATAACAGCAAGGGCGAACAGCTTATCTCACAGGCTGCCGGCGCAAGAGTCGTGGGAGGATATTCACGTGCCAACGATCAGAAATCATTCAGACTGATCGCAAGAAATTCATACAGCGAGGGAAACGGAAAATTCAAGTATCCGTTCTTCCGTGACGCACGCGACGCATACGGCGGACTGCTCACACGCTACGACAGAATAACTCTGCGTGACGGTGCAAATGACCGTGAATTTGCCGGACTGCGTGATGAGCTGTCTATGGTACTTTCAGAACAGGCTGGATTTCCCGATGTGCAGAATGTGCGTCCGGCTGCTGTGTTCCTCAACTCGAAGTATTACGGGTTCTCATGGCTGCACGAAGCTTATTCTGACGATTATCTTGAGATGCAGTACGGTGGTAATAAGGATAATTACCGCATAATCGGAGCTAAGGAACTCGATATGACCAGCGACAACGAAGAAGATCAGCAGGCTCTTGAGGACTGGGAACATGTACTCGATCTTGCAAAAGGTGATCTTACAATAGAAAAGAATTTCAAGGAATTCTGCTCTCTGGTCGATATCGACAATCTTATGATGTATTACGCTATACAGATATATATCGACAACAAGGACTGGCCCGGAAACAACTTCAAGGTATGGAAATACTATCCCTCCGAAGGCGAGAAAGTCACAAGCGAATACCTTGACGGACGCTGGAGATTCCTGTTGTTCGATGCCGAATTTGCATGGAGCCTTTACGGAAACGGATATAAGGACGATACGCTCAGTGCAGTGCTGTGGGGTCCGCATATGCAGGGACAGTCGGAGATCCTTATGGGATTGCTGGGGCGCTGGGATATGTGCGAGAAATTCATAAATACCATGTGTGAACTGATGTACGGAGCCTTCTCCGAGGATAATGTCATAGAAACACTCGAAATGCTCGAAAAATCATGTGATCCCGAACTGATGTACGCACTTAAGAACGGATATGTTTCGACATGGGCAAACGAATGGTCATTTGCCGACAGCCGTAATCAGATAGTCGATTTTGCAAAATACCGTTCTGTAATAATTGAGCGTTCAATAAAGAAGATCTGGGAGCTCAGCGATGACAAATACGATCTCATCGTAAAAGCTCCGACAGGTGCGGATATAAAACTGGTATCAAAGACCGTAAAGAGCGGCGAACAGTTCACCGTAAGATATTTTACCGTATGCAGCGGCAGTATCACCGCATTGCCCTATGACGGATATGTTTTCGGACATTGGGAAATAAACGGCGTGCGATATGACACGCCTGAAGTAAAGATAGGATCCGGAATGGTATCTGACGGCAGAATACAGGCTGATCTTTACCTTGAACGCACCGAAAACACAGGCGAAGTCTGCGTGAGTGAGCTGTACACCGGCGGCGACGGCGACTGGATAGAACTGTACAACCCGTCCTCAGAGCCGGTAAATGTCAATGGCTATTATCTTTCCGACAATGCTGCCGTACCGGATAAGTACAGGATACCCGATCTTGAGATACCTGCCGGCGGAGTTGTTACGATCGTGTGCAAGAATAACTCCGAACAGTCCGCTCTTATGAAGCATCAGACGAATTTCAGTCTGAAAACAGATGAAACTCTGTATTTCAGTGATCCCGATCTTAATCTGATATCCACGCTTCCCGTCCTTGAAATGTCTCCGGACGAATCTCTTTCTCTTGCAATAGACGGTCGGTATTATATCGGGATCATAACAGAAGGGACAAAGAATTATTGAAGACACTGAAAAAATACATAATGCCGATAACGATGCTTCTTATATTTGAAGCGGTCGCAATAACGCTCTGGCTGACGCTTGGCAATATATTCTATCTTTTCAATTTCACATACATCGGATTTTCGATATCTCTCGGTATATTTCTGTTCATAAGGAACAACAGATACGCAAGACGTGTCACTCAGCTTCTTGTAGGACTATATATGCTCGTATATCTCGGATTTATCTGCAATGAGAATATGCAGATAGAAGGATTCTGGTATTACCTGTTCACGGGAGTGTTTGAAGCTGCAACTATCCATTATGCGGTCGCAAAGATCTTCGGACCTCTCATCTTCGGCAGAGGCTGGTGTGGGTATGCCTGTTGGACAGCAATGGTGCTCGATTTTCTGCCTTACAGGACTCCGCAAAAACCGCGAAAAAAACTGGGCTGGATAAAATACGTCACATTCGCCGTATCGCTGATCTTTGTAGCAGCGCTGTTTCTTGCAAAAGTCGGTAACATCGAACGGATAATGTTCTGGGCATTCATTATCGGAAATATTCTCTACTACGCTGTCGGGATCATACTTGCATTCGCGTTCAAAGACAACCGCGCGTTCTGCAAATATATCTGTCCGGTAACGGTGTTCATGAAACCTATGAGCTACTTCTCACTTTTCCGCGTAAAGTGTGATAAAGAAAAATGCATATCCTGCGGAAAATGCAGAAAAGTATGCCCTATGAATGTGGATATGACAGATAATTCACGCAGACGCGAAAACGGAACTGAGTGCATAATGTGCCTCGAATGCAAGAAAGCGTGCCCTAAAAAAGCGCTGTGAGTAACATAAAACCTCGTGAAGCATATAATTAAGTGTGGGCAGCAGTCCACACATTAAAGCTTTTGGAGGTATATCATGGCAGCATTTTACAATCAGGCTACACTTTCATATAACAACACTACAGTAAGCTCAAATCTTGTGACAGGCGAGCTTCTTGAAGTGCTCAGAGTTTCAAAAACAGCTGTTTCGGACGAATACGGCGCAGGCGATACACTGACATACACGGTATCACTTGTGAATACCGGAAATTCCGACATCACGGGTATCACGCTCACAGATGATCTCGGCGCATACTCTTATGAGACACAGACACTTGTTCCGCTGACTTATACCGACGGATCGGTGCAGTATTTCAGCAACGGTGCGCTTCAGCCGGCTCCGGCTGTGACTGCGGGAGATACGCTTGTTATAAGCGGTATCACTGTTCCGGCAAACGGAAACGCGATCATCATATATCAGGCAGACGCAAACGAGTTCGCACCGCTCGAAGCCGGCTCGCAGATAACAAATACCGTTACTGCAAGCGGTTCGGGCGCAGATGTTTCCGCATCGGCTGTCGTATCGGCGGAAAACACCGCTGAGCTTTCAATAACAAAGTCGCTGTCTCCGGCAGAGGTCCCTGCGAACGGAAACATCACCTACACTTTTGTTATACAGAACAGTGGGAATACAGCGGAAAACACTGCTGTAATGAGCGATCTGTTCGACCCTGTCCTTACGGATATCGAAGTGACGATAGGCGGTGCTTCACCTCGTGCGGACGCTTATACCTACAGCGAAACGACCGGTGAATTTGTTACCGCTGCGGGAGCAATAAGCGTTCCGGCGGCTTCATACACACGCGATGCAGCAAGCGGTGCGGTGACTGTTATTCCCGGTACTGTAGAGATAACAATTACAGGAAACATCAAATGACACCATAGTTTAAAAAAATGATCTCCGTATCTGCCAGTTCAGATACGGAGATCTTTTTATATAGGGTACCTCTAAAAACCGCTTTGAAAAGATAAAATGTGGCAGCCGTGTCGAAGACGAGGAAATGCTCCGAAGGCTTGCTGGTCTGTCGGTCTTCTGTCGGTCATCCCTCTCTGGCTTCGCCACCTCCCCCAGCGGGGGAGACACCCTCTGTCTCGCAAGCT
>CAMOKN010000117.1 GCA_946617595.1 uncultured Clostridia bacterium | reverse complement strand
TTCCTTGACTTGCGCCAGCAAGCCATGCGTCATTTCTGTACAATCTGACGAAAAGTCTGACGGCGCAATTCACGTACAATCTTTGTGCGGTATAGCCTAAAAGATACTGATAACTCAGGAGTTAAACGCGAAGCAAGTAAAGTTTTTTGGAAGGGGGTCTGGGGGAAAACCTTTTGTTCACAAAAGGTTTCCCCCAGTCTCAAGCGGAGCGACCTCTGCAAATGCTCGAGCGGAGCGATCTCTGCAAATTCTCAAGCGGAGCGATCAGATCATCTGTTATTGATGCTTTCGGGGTAGAGGTCATGGTGTGTGAGTCTGTCCCATGCGACCTGCTCCCACTTTGTACCGGGTTTTCCGTAATTGCAGTAGGGGTCGATAGAGATGCCGCCTCTGGGGAGAAATTTTCCCCACACCTCGATATACTTTGGTGCCATAAGCTTTATGAGGTCGTTCATTATGATATTTACGCAGTCTTCGTGGAAATCCCCATGATTGCGGAAGCTGAAAAGATAAAGTTTCAGGGATTTACTCTCCACCATTCTTTCTTCGGGAACATACGAAATATATATCGCAGCGAAATCCGGCTGACCTGTTATCGGGCAGAGACTTGTGAACTCAGGGCAATTGAACTTAACGAAATAATCTCTGTCAGGGTGCTTGTTAGGAAATGTTTCGAGAACGCCGGGATCATAGTCCGACGGATATCTGGTATTGTTGTTGCCGAGAAGCGAGATGCTCCCCTTCTCATTTTCGGATCTTCCTGTCATTTTCATACTCCTTCCGATATCAGCGGATCCGGTATGCCGTTTGCAGCAAATGCCGCTGCTCTGTCACGGCAGGTTCCGCACTTTCCGCAGGGCTTCTCTCCGCCCTCATAGCAGCTCCATGTCATTTTATACGGCGCTTTCAGCTCGGTGCCGATGCGCACTACATCTGCCTTTGTAAGACCTACAAACGGTGCTTCGACGCGCAGCTGTTCTCCGCTGCCGGTGAATATCGCTTTACTCATTGCGTTGTTGAATTCCTCAGAGCAGTCCGGATAGGCATTACCGGCGGCATCGTCGCTGTGCGCGCCGTAGTATATGACCGAGCTGCCGTCGGATATTGCCGCGCTCGCAGCAGATGCAAGAAACAGACCGTTTCTGAACGGTACATACGTTGAAACGGGTTTTCCGTCGGTCTGCGAGAGCTGGTCGGCATAACTTTCTTTCGGGATCTCTGCATCGTTACCCCTCAGCAGGGAACAGTCGGATCCCGCAAATATTGCAGTCAGATCAAGAAATCTCTGCTTTACTCCATAAAAAGCGGCTATCTCCTTTGCCGCCCTGATCTCCTTATCGTGTTTCTGTCCGTAATAAATGGACAAGGCGGTAACATTTTCCGCCCCGTACTTTTTTACCGCGATCGCAAGACAGGTCGTGCTGTCAAGTCCGCCGCTGAACAATACCGTTGCTTTCATTCTGTTATATATTTCCTTTCAGTCGAGAAGCTCCTGTAGATCTTTGCGTGTGCGGAATCCCCCGATATATGTTCTTGTTTCTGTTCTGGCGTTGGGATTTTTTATTCCTCTTGCTGTCATGCAGCTGTGCGACCCGACGATCCTGACACCGACATCGGGAGTTCCCGCAGCCTCCGAGATTATTTCCGCGATATCGCGGCCGAGACGTTCCTGCAATTGCAGACGTTTAGCTGCCATATCGCATATCCTTGCTATCTTGCTCAGCCCGAGGACGCGGCCGTGCGGGATATATCCGACATTAACGGTCATATCATACATCAGCGCCATGTGATGCTCACAATAACTGAACACAGTGATATCCTTCATGATGACAGCTTCGTCCGCTCCCGAACTTTCTGACGAGAATGTCTTACCGAACATCTGTGCGATCTCGTGATTCGTATATCCGATACCCTCAAAGATCTCCTCATACATCTCCGCGACACGCGCCGGAGTTTCGCGGAGTCCCTCTCTGTCCGGATCCTCGCCCAGCGCTTCGAGCAGCCCTCTAATATGAAATTCTACTGCTTTCTTATCCATTTCAAACACCTCTTTTTTCGGGATCCCATATAAACTTGTGAAGCTGAAGCTGAAGTTTTACGTCATTCATTTTTCTGTCAAGCATAAACTGTACGATATCGGCGGGATCTATTGCGCCGAATACCGGACTTATATAGACTCTGCACTTTTTTGTCAGGTCGTATTCCGTAATTATCTCCGCTGCTTTTTCAAGGTCTGTGGTGCTTCCGGAAACGAACTTTACCGCATCGCATTTATCGAGAAACCTGTAGTTTGATGTAATCATACGGCTTTCCATTCCGCTTGACGGCAGCTTATAGTCCAACGTGAACGCCGGACGGTATCTGCTTCCGGCAAGCTCGTCTATCGGCAGACTGCCGTTTGTCTCGATCTCAACACGGTGTCCGCTGAGGATAAGTGCTTCTGTGAGAGAATGCAGATCCTTTTGCATCAGCGGTTCACCTCCGGTGAGCGTAACGTTCGTGATACCCGTATCGTCCGCATATTTCACGAGCTGATGTGTATCGAGCACCTCAGCCGGAGCATCGCTACTGTTCGCCCATTTTGTATCGCAGTATGAACAGCCGAGGTTGCAGCCCCTGAACCTTATAAATACGGCAGGTTCACCGGCTCTGGCGCTCTCACCGTTGATGCTCACAAATTTTTCAGCTACCGCGAACATTATTGTTCCTCCTCGTACACAGCGCAGTTTTCGGGTGTTTCATATACCGTGACCGAGCAAGCGGATATTCCCTGCATTTTCAGCAGGTCATAGAAATGCTTTGCAAAATTTTCGGCAGTCGGGCGAAAATTGACCTCGATAAGCCTGAAATTCTCATCATTCAGCGCTGCTACTGTCGCAGGCTTCAGGCTGTCCTTCTCATAGATCAGTGCATGGTCGAAACTGTCTGCAATGCCGCGCACCGCTTTTTTCAGATCGCCGAAATCTATCAGCATACCGCGCTTTGTTCCGGTCGCTGTAAGTTCTTTTCCGTTCACCGTGACTTCAAGCGTCCAGCGGTGACCGTGGATATTTGCGCACTTACCCTCATATCCGGCAAGAAAATGTGCGCTGTCAAATGATGCCGCAGTTTTAAGATAGTACATATCTGAGTATCTCCAAATAAAAAACGTCCGCATACGCAGACGCAATCTTTCAATAATGTCCCTAAGGTACAACAAAAAGACTGCCCTGGTTTTGTTTAACGACAGGATGGCGCAAACGAACTGTCGGTATAGCTTTAATATTATATCATTTCAGCTGTTTATTGTCAAGTTTTTTCAGCATATTCTCTGTGATAAAGAAAAGTTAGAAAAAATCGTTTGTAGTACTTGAAAACATACTAAACCTATGGTATAATAGAAATATATAAATGCGAACGGAGGGGGTATTATGAAAATATCCACAAAAGGAAGATATGCTCTGAGAATGCTTGTTGACATCGCGCTGCATGAGGACGACGGCTTTATCTCTCTGAAGGAGATCTCCGAGCGGCAGAACATATCAAAGAAATATCTCGAACAGATAGTCCCGCTTTTGTCCAAAGACGGGCTCCTGAGGACAAACAGAGGAAACAAGGGCGGTTATGCGCTCACCAAAGCAGCATCTGATATTACGGTAGGAGAAGTTCTCCGCGCTACCGAAGGAAGCCTTGCTCCGGTATCATGTCTTGAATTTGATGTGAATACCTGTCCTCGCGCCGAAAACTGCGATACGCTTTTTGTCTGGAAAGGGCTTTATGATGTCATAAACAATTATCTGAACAATATCACTGTAAAGGATATCATAGAACACAGCGGCTCATCATCGGGCGGAGATTACTGCATCTGAAACAAAGGAAAAAATATGTATTTAGAAGATATTCAGCTGAATTCACAGGTATTATTGGAAGACATAGTTATCCGTAAAGACGAAATGATTGATTTCGCGCGCCGGTATGACCCGATAAAACTCCATACGGACGAGGAATACGCAAAGAAGACTCGTTTCGGTGATATCATAGCTGCGGGAATGATGTCCTACCTGGCAGTATGGGCACAGTACGTGAATGTTGATTTCGCCGGAGAGGATATCGTTGCAGGAAAATCAACACTGGTTGAATGGATGAAGCCGGTATTTGCAGGCGATGTTCTCCATGGTACCGCAACTGTCACAGATCTGTCCGTAAGAAACGACTATAACGGGCTGATGACCGTGGTAATAGATGTCTTTAATCAGAATAATGAGAAAGTCCTCACCGGCACTGTCGAATCCGTAGTAAAACGAAGACCTGGCACCGCAGACGGGTGAGTCATACAGTTTGCAGTATGCCTGAGCAATACAAAACTTCCGTTCCCGAAAGAACGGAAGTTTTGTATTTCCGATATTATCAGATCATGATTTGATAAAACCTGCAAGAGCGCCTGCAACAACATTTTTCGGCATTGTCTGGAGCCATATCTTTCCGGGACCGGTAAGGACTGTATTGAAGAATCCTTCGCCGCCGAACAGAGCGTTTCCGACGCCCTTGACAGCCTGTATCTCCACATTTACCGATGCGTCCATAGCCGCGAGATTTCCTGTATCTATCACCATTTTCTGACCGGCGGCAAGGTCGTATTCAATCACGCTTCCGTCGATCTCAAGGAAGACCATGCCGTTTCCGGTGAATTTCTGAAGAATAAATCCTTCGCCGCCGAAAAATCCTGCGCCTGCTTTTTTCTGGAAGTGAACGGACATATCAACACCCATTTCGCTTGCAAGAAATGCTGTTTTCTGAGCAACGATAGTATTTGTGGGGCTGATCGGTATGGGAAGTATCTCTCCCGGGAATGAAGATGCTGCCGCAAACAAGCCAGGCCCTCCTTTACAGGTGTAAATGTTCTGGAATATAGATTCGCCCGAGAACATTCTTCCGAATGCCTTTCCGACACTTCCGCCGGCATTTGTTGACATCTCCATGTTCGGGGACATCCAGCTCATTGCACCCTGCTGAGTCTTTATGCTTTCTCCGGCTGAAAGTGTCATTATCACTGCCGGCAGCGGCGTACCCTTGATCTCATACTGCATAATAATCGTTCCTCTCATTCATAAGAATTTGTGCAATTTATACACTATCTAAATTATAACATACGCTCGGTTCAATGTCAATACTTCCTGTAAAAAAATCAGCACCGTTTTTTGACACAGTGCTGATTAAAGGGAACCTCTGAAATATCAATTATTCACAATAGGGTACCTCTAAAAACCGCTTTGAAAAGAGAAAATGTGGCAGCCGTGTCGAAGACGAGGAAAGGCTCCGAAAGCTTGCTGGCGCAAGGTGAGGAGACTTGACGAAATATTCGACGCGGATGACTCGTTTTCTCTCAAATGGGTTTTTAGAGGTTCCCTATATTTTCTGATCCGGACGCGGATATTTCCGCCGCACCGGTGAGCGGCGGAAACAGCCGTCTGAAGCTCACTTCGACATTTTGAGCATATCGCCGAGTTTGAGTCTGTTTCCGGTATGGAGAATGATGTTCTCATACACCTTAGCTACGAGCATTACCAGCAGTACATCAAATACCGCAAGGATCACGATCGATATAATAGCCTCGGTCATATCTATCCTGCTGAGCATATAATCGGAGGGCAGGATAAATGGTGATGAGATCGGAAGATAACGTGAAAGAATGGACATCGTGTTTTCTTCGCCGGATATCTGCGGAAAATATGCAAAGTAGAATCCAATCACTCCTATGATCGAGATAGGCTGGAGCGCAGGTGCGAGATCTTCCATTTTGCTGATGCTCGAACCTGCAAGTCCTGCAAGTCCTGCAAACAGCAGGAATCCGAGTATGAATGTTACGATCATTATTATAAACACAGTAATGTCAACATTTGCGAATGCAGATCTGATATCGTCAAGTATTCCGGTAATTTCCATTCCTGCACTTGTTGCGGCGGCCTGAGATGAAAGCTGTCCCACCTTTGTAAATATACCGAATGGGATAGATATCACAAATCCGATACTTCCGCTTATTACTATGATGAAAAACTGCATAAGCGAGACAGCACACATAGCAAGCACTTTGCCTACTATGAGAGCAAGCGGTTTTATAGAAGTCAGGAGATATTCGACGATACGTGAGGATTTTTCTATTGCCACCGACTGAGCCACCATCTGGCTGTATGAGAAAATGAATATGAACAGCACGATAGATGAGATCATCGGAACGACCGAGTTTATAAGTCCCTGTACCATGCTTACCGGAGCCTCGCCTGCACGAGCCGAGGAAGTGCGTATATCAGATATGACGGTTGTGATCTCTTCTGCGGGAACACCAAGTCTTTGCAGATACTTCGATCTGAGCATGGACGAGAGCATTACGTTGACCGCGCCGCAGGTGCTTTCTGATACTCCCGATTCACCGCCGGAGTATGATGACTGAATAACAAATCCTGTTTCACCGCGGCTGATCTTTGATACAACTGTCTTGACTGCCGTATTCTCGATCTCCTTGATCTTTGCATCGGCTTCTTCGGTGGAGACATCATGTATCTTTATTGGATACGCATTTGAGATATCCGAAAAATCGATCGCTTCATAGCCGGTCTGGTTTATGTACAGTTCTTCGATGCCAAGAAAGTTTGCTTCAGAGCTGTTTGCTTCATTGAATTTGTCAGCCATAAGCACTGCCGGAAGAAAATCTGCCGTAAATGCTATAACAGCGACCAACAGCGAGATAATGATCGTTCCGACTATAAATGACTTTGTTTTTATCTGCTGCATGAATGTAAATGCAAATACCTGTTTCCAGCCTTTAACCTTCATTTACATCACCCCCACATTTTTCGACAAACAGTTCGTGCAGCGACGGTTCTCTGAGATCGAACCTGATGATATTTATTCCGTTTTCGATCATGGCTTTCAGCATATTTTCGGCATTTTCCTCCGAGCTGACCTTGAACGATGAGCCGTTCGGAGTTTCTTCTACAAGCGTGAGTCCGCATCTCTGCGCAAGCTCTGTTATCGGCTTGTCAGCCTTGATAGTGAGATTTTCGCGGCCTCTTTTGCGTTTGATCTCATTGAGATTTCCGTCCATTACGACCTTTCCGTGGTGAAGCAGCACGAGATCTTCGCAGAATTCCTCTATTGTTTCCATCTGATGAGATGACATTATTATGTATTTTCCGGCATCTCTTTCCTCGCGGATGATGCTCTTGAAAATATCCGCGTTTACAGGGTCAAGACCGCTGAGCGGCTCGTCAAGAATGATTATCTCCGGATTGCACAGCAGAGCGGCAGCGAGCTGGACCTTCTGCTGATTACCCTTTGACAGCTGTTCAGCCTTCATTTTCTTGTATTCCTCGATCCGCAGGCGCTTGAAAAGATAATCTATCTCGGGGGCCGCCTGTTTCTTCTTCAGTCCTTTGAGAGAAGCAAAATAGTACATCTGCTCCATAATATTGTATTTCGGATACAGTCCTCTTTCTTCTGCAAGATATCCCACTGTATCCTTCATAAGATCGAGCGGTTTACCATTCCATGTAACGCTTCCGGTATCTTTTGAGAGCATACCGAGTATCATTCTGATAGATGTGCTTTTTCCGGCTCCGTTGGTTCCGAGAAAAGCAAAGATGCCCGGCTTTGGTATCTCAAATGACAGATCTTCTACAGCTACCCTGTCTCCGAACTTCTTTGAAAGATGTTCAACGATCAGTGACATTATATTTCTCCTTTTAGGTTTCTTGTTTTTGTGAAAAATCGGGATACATCACAGAGCGGTATATTCCGATTTTTCACAGCGCAAGGTGGTATTATGGCAATACCGCACAAAGCACGGCTAACGCCTTTGCACGTGACTTGCTTGCATCTTTTCCGTCATCTTGCACAGAAATTCCTTGACTTGCGCCAGCAACGACAGGAAGTCGTTCAGAAGGGTTCCAAAGGCGCGCACGATGCGCGCAAAAGA
>CAMOKN010000116.1 GCA_946617595.1 uncultured Clostridia bacterium | reverse complement strand
TAGTCCTTTTTCAGTATTGGTTTGCAGAGGTTTTCGGCAGCAATACATTTCTGCTGTTTATCATACCGATAATCTGTGCCTGTGCCGCGACATTGATCTGCTCGCGGATCTGCCTGAAAGTACCTGTACTGTGCTTTCTTATGGGTACATAATCAAATGCGAAAAAAGATCACGATCTATCTTAGCGGCACCGGCGCACAGCAGCACTGTCTTCCGGGAGCCCGGGATAACAGTGCTGCTGCATATCGGAGAATGAAAAAGAAGAAAACTAACCGAATATCCTGACGATCACATTTTCATCAGACGTCTCTACTTTTGAAGAAAGCGGTGTACTTTCGAGAAATCTGAGATTCGGGCTGTCGGTGCATATAACAGGCGTGCAGCTTTCCGGCGATGTACCGCTGTTTTCTATGAAAATACTGCATTGATCTCCTGCGCTGTCTTTGCCGTGAAGGACATATCTCGCGGAAAGCCGCATACTTCCGTCAGGGAAGATGTGCTGTGTATCAATGCCGTTTATATGCGTTTTCCCGCTGAACAGCTCACCTTCGGTCTCGGCGGAGAAAGGTATCATTACTATTTTTTCGCACTCTCCTTCGACGATCTCTGCCGGAAAAAGAGTAACTTTGATCTCCATTATCAGCTTCATCATATTCACCTATCCGAACATTTTCGGCAGTCCGTTGTACAGTTATCGTTCTCGTCATAGCCCACCGGCAGATACACAAGAGCGTACTTGTCATACACCGCGCCATCATCTCCGTTTTGATCTTATTGCCTGTGTATTTTCAGCACCGTCACAGATAACGGTGTAGTTGAACCTTTGTTCTTTCAGCTTTTCAGGTTGTTTTCTACCCTGTACAGCAGCTTAAAAAGCTGCTTTTTTTCTTTATCTGTGAACCCTTCAAAGCTCTTTTTTTCAAGCTCCTCTACCTTTTCGTCTATCCTGTCGGAAAGCTCTCTGCCGCAGTCGGTCAGATAGATCGCGTTGGCAAGCTTGCTGCCCGATACGACTACCTTTTCTTTTAGGATATAGCCTTTTTCTTCCATTTTTCTGAGCAGCACCGTGAGCGTGGATTCCCGCACTCTGCACGCTCCGGCAAGCTCCTTCTGCACACAGCCCTCCACAGCACGGAGAACATACAGCACCTTCGGCTGCCCCTCGGTGAGCCCCATTTGCTCAAAGCAGCCGCGCATCTGCTCCCAGTGAGCCGCATTCGTATTCATCAATGCGATAAACACCTTATCATACATCTTATTTTGTTTCCTTGTCTAAAAATTCAAGCACTTTCTCTTTTGCGGTCTGCCCGCCCTGCATTGAGAAACCATGCCCCTCGCCTTCAAGCTTTATAAGTTCGGCGTGTTCGTATGTTTCTATTGCGCGTTCCGAGTAGGAATACGGTACGATCTCGTCCTTGCTGCCGTGTAGGATAAGGACATCTCCCTTGAAATCGCCGATAGTTCCGAATACATCGATCGTCTGTGCATCTGCAACAAATCCTCTGCCGAGCTTCAGCCCCCAGAAATCGAATGTCTCGGGAGCATCTTCCGCGCTTTTATATTTCTTTTCCCAGTCGTCCGGAACACAAAAAGCGGGGAAGTACATTGCAAGCGCTTTGATTTCATCAGCTCTTTCCGCAGCCGCGAGCGCCGATACAATCCCGCCCTGACTCCCGCCGAACAGGATCATATTGCTGCTGTCCACATTGTCCATTGCCTTGATATAGTCGAATACGGCAAGAAGATCTTCTTTTTCCGATGTTATCGTCATGTCTGTGCTGCTGCCGGAGCTTTTGCTGTTTACCGAACCTCCGCAGAAGTCCAGCGCATAGGCGACATATCCGTGTGCCGCGTAGTATCTGCACTCCCGCACAAAATCCGCGTTTGTGCCGTTATAGCCGTGGCTGAGTATTATCGCGGGATATTTTACCGGTGCGGTCGGCGCGTAAAGCTTTCCGTAAACCGTCCTGTCACCGTTCGGAACAGTAAGCTCTGTAACTGCAACTTCCATTGTCGTATTCTCCTTTATTTCTGTAGTTTCTGTTGATATCGCTGTATCGACGGCAGTATCCGCCGGAGCAGTCACTTCTTCAACAGCAGTGACCGGGGTTGGCGCTGCTGTTTGCGAATGTGTTCCGCAACCGGACAGGCACATCAATGCTGCACCAAGCAGCGCAAGTGATAAATGACCGTTATTTTCTTTCAAAGATACGCCCTCATACATAACACTAATTAGAATGCTAATAAGAAATCCATAAATATTATAAGTCATATTCAAGTGTTTGTCAACAGGGTGTAAACCAATAATTCAAATTTGTACAGATCAACAATAATATGACAGTCATTATGTTTAATTATCACAACACATTATTTGTATTTGGGCAGTCGGACGAAAATTGAAAACCATAATAGTTATCTGTCTTATTTAATGTCTGCTCATCAAGGAATGTACCCGCTTTAAAAAGACGCTGAGTTCATATTACGCCCTTGAAGGGCGAGTGCAAACCACCAGTTCAACTTGTGGTTTTGATTTTTTGTAAAGCAAAAATGTAATGGTTAAAATATGATTGTTTGTATAAATGTAACAAAT
>CAMOKN010000115.1 GCA_946617595.1 uncultured Clostridia bacterium | reverse complement strand
TATTTCGTCAAGTCTCCTCACCTTGCGTGGTCTCCCCGTCAGCGGGGAGGTGTCGAGCTTGCGAGACAGAGGGGCTGACCGACAGACCAGCAAGCCTTCGGAGCCTTTCCTCGTCTTCGACACGGCTGCCACATTTTCTCTTTTCAAAGCGGTTTTTAGAGGTACCCTTTATTTTTTGCTTTCTGTCTCATGTCAGCAGCTTATCGCTGATGAGAGCATCAAAGCCTTCATTCTCAAAAGCTCCGTTCATGGCGGCTATAAGCGCGTCAAGCTGTTTTTCGCGTCCGTCAAGGCTTGCGGTTATGCTTTCCGGCGTGAACGCCGCAGCGATGGTATTCCCGGCTGCGGTCTTCATAGGTATGAGCCGTATCCCTCTCATATCGTCAGTGCTGCCGCCAAGATATGCACTCACATTTTCTGGTATTATCTCATTTATCGCACCGGTGCGGCATATTATGACCGGTCTGCCGGTAAGAAAATCTTTAAGATAATTACCGCTGTCCGGAATGGCGGTAAGGACAGCGGTCTTTCCGTTCTTTCCTTTAACAGTAAGTGTGATCTTGCTGTCTGAGTGAGGACTGTCAAATATTCTGCGCATCACCGCCAGCGCTGCGTATATTACGGCGGAAGATATCACCAGGACCAACGCCGAAACGTCGAGATACAGATATCCGTTTGCGGAAAATATGATATCGGTGCCAGCAAACTCGTGCAGAAGCACCGCAGCTCCGCAGATCAGCATTCCCGCCGCAGTGCAGACAAACGAACGTATTATCAGCAGTTTAATGCTCCCGAATCCGAATGCCGTCAGCGTTATTATTACGGTAAGAGCAGTCTTTATCAGAAGAGACAGGGCGATGTTTATATCGAGAAGTGCCGCAAGAGCCGAAAACCCCCCCAGCACTGCCGCAGCCGCCGTTCTGCGCAATGACAGCTTGGTATGCAGCAGTCTTGAGGCTGCCCTTATTGTGAAATATGTAACATATACATTTATAATTATAAGTACATCAATATAGACTATCATTATATCTGCTCCCGGTGATAAGATAATTATACCTCATCTGCCGTGAAGATTTTGTCGGAACAGGTGCGAAAAAAAGCAAAAATACTGTCCTTATTTGTATGATTTTAACAAAAATAAAAAAATGTTGTAAAAACGCTAAAGTTCTGCGCAGATATGACGATAAAATATACAGAACGATACGCTTTAATAAGCACTATATATCTGAAGGAGGGAATAGTATGAGTGATCTCAATCTTTTATATTCCTCTTTGAATAACACATCGAACAGCAATAAGACCTCGCTGTGGCACGATATCTCAAAGTATTCGCTTGCAGCAGATGCCACCAAGCAGGAAAACGAGGCTGCCGCGACCCAGAGCCTGTTCAAATCCTATTTCAACGGACTCAGAGAAAAGGCTGATGACAATACAAAACAGCTGCTCGAAAGTCTTACGAACAGTCCGGCAGGCACCGCAAACAAGCTGTTTACAAATCTTCAGACGACATCTGTCGATAATATCAGCCGCTTGTTTGAAGATCTGCGTATAAAGCCGACCGATGAAGTGGGTACGCTTCTTGAAGCTATACAGAAGAACGGTGTGGACAAGACAGACGAGCCGGAAAAGAAAGAGTCGCTTCTCAGCAGATACGCAAGAGAAAATGCCGAAAAAGATGCTGCCGATAAGGTCACAGCCAATAATAACAAGCTTGCCGAAGTCACCGACAAGATGAATAAGGCTGTCGAAAAGACAGAAAAAGCATTCGAGAAGAAGGACGAGACTACTCCGCAGGATCGCGATGAGGCATATACCGCAGCGGAGGACTTTGTAAACAGCTACAACAGTATGTCCGATGCTCTCAGAGGTGAGAAGAACGGAACTGTTTCCGGAAAGGCACAGTTTATAAACGATATGCTCGGCTCATATTCATCAAGACTTGAAAAAGTAGGTATCAGACAGGACGAGAACGGTGATCTTTCAATAGACAAGCAGACATTTGATGCCGCAAGCGACAAAGACAAGGAGAACGTGTTCGGAAAGAAGGACTCATTTGCCGAGTTCATTGACGGACAGGCAAAGCAGCTCTCGGCTTATTCGCAGACAGAGCTTTATCAGCGTTCAAGCGCATATTCCGACGGCGGAAACATCACTCAGATCTCCAACATAAGCGGTTCATATTTCAATATGCTCGGCTGATATCAAAATAATAATGACCGCCCTGCATTCAGCGGGACGGTCATTTTTAAGGAGTAATATATGGGAAAAGGGAAACGCGGTATCATAAAAGGTGTGGCAGCTTCGGCACTTGCATTCGGAATGGTATTCTCTTCTCCGTTATTTCCGGAAGTCTTGTCCGGATTCGGAGAAATAACCGCAGGTGCGGATATCACAGAAAGCGGAAAATGCGGAGATGATCTCACGTATCTGCTTGATGATGCGGGTCTGCTCACAGTCAGCGGAACAGGCAGAATGTATAATTACGGTAATTCTCCTTCTGATGACGAGGAAGAAAGCCCGTTCTACGCAATACGTGATAAAATAAAGAATGCAGTCATAGAAGAAGGCGTTACATCTGTCGGCGGCAGAGCGTTCAGTCATTGCTATGATCTTGAGTCTGTCGTTATCCCCGATACTGTAACGACTATAGAAGGATCTGCGTTCTATAAGTGCAGCAGCCTGACCCAAGCCGATATCCCGGACAGTGTTACTTCTATCGGTTATCAGGCATTCAGGGAAAGCGGACTGGAGGATCTGTCGCTGTCAGACAGCCTCACTGATCTGGGCGAATACGCTTTTACAGGCACATTTATAGACATACTGAAAATACCCGAAAGTGTAACCTACATTCCCACCGGTTGTTTTTCCGACTGTGAAGAGCTTGTATCTGTCGAGATCGCTGACAGCGTGACCGGGATAATGCCTTATGCTTTTTACGGTTGTTCGGCTCTTGTGCTCATAAATATTCCCGAAAAGACTGAAAGTATAGGCATCAGGTCGCTTTACGGGATAAATGCAGAGACTCTGTATATACCCGAAAGCGTCAGAACGATAGGTTATGATGCATTCGGCAGCAATGACAATATCACGGATATATATTACGCCGGAACTGAGGAACAGTGGAAAAGTACAGATCTCAACGACCTGTATTACTACAACGAAAACTCTGATATCACGCAGGCTTCGACTGTCAAAGAATATCTGGGTCTGAGTGAAGATGTGATCTTTAATTTTCTCGGAGATGATCCGGACGCTCCCGATGATCCCGACGAGCCTGAGATACCTGTTGTACCGAGCGGTGTTTACACTTCTCAGTCGGCGGTTATTGCCGGAGAAACGTTTGATCTGATAATAAAGATCCCCGCGGCTGCTCATAATGCTGACAGTGTATCAATAAAGGTTGAATTCGATGCTGATGTCTTTGAAGTAATATCGTGGTATTCAAACGAAGAGATATCGAAGATAATGACCAATGCCACAGCATATACTGAGCCGGGATTCGTTTCCGTCAGCGCCGGAAATACTACATATCCAATAGATATGAGTGAACCGATCATACTGAAAGCAAAGATCAGAGTAGATACGGACGCTTCTACCGATGATTACACATTTACGCTTAAACAGAAAAAGATCGTATATTTTGATGAAGAAGAGAAAGAAGTGTGTGATCTTTGGTACCCGATCAATACGACAGCGGAAGTATCTGTAACAAACAATGTGATACACGGGACTGTCAGCGGCTATGGCAGACTTACCGGAGACATAAGGGTAGATCTTATAGACAGCAGCGGAGAAACGGTCGATTCCACCACGGCGTATAACGGCTTCTATCGTCTCAGCAGATTCGAGCCGGACGAAACATATACTATGAGATTTTCTATGAGAGGCTGTCCGTCAAGAACTTATACGGTTACAGCTTCAGATCTGCCTTTGACTCACGATGCCGTGCTTCATATGTACGGAGATGTGAACGGGGACGGCGAGATCGACTCGAAGGACGCAACTCAGATAATACGCTTCGATGTAGGTGTGCCGGGGCTGATAAGGAATGCTCAGGGCATTGTCGATGAATATCTGAAAGCGGTCGCGTGCATAGTGAGCAAAAACGGAACTCCCTATTCCGCTGACGCTACCCAGATACTCCGATATGATGCCGGAATGACATCTTTGCTGCCTAAAATGTGATAAAAAACCCGTGTGCCGCACAATAACGGTACACGGGTATGTTTTATTCATTCACTGTCCCAGCTCTCACGCTCTATGCGGTTGTGTATTTCCTGCATACGGTAGTCGAGCTCGCTTATCGAATCCGCGCACTCCTTGAGCTTAGCGGCAATATCTTCGGGATTCTTGACATTATGCTTGTATTTGAGCTTGTGGTCGAGGCTTGCCCAGAAATCCATAGCTATAGTGCGGAACTGCACCTCCGCTTTCATCATTTTCTTCCCGGTTGACAGGAATATGGGGATCCCAACAATAAGGTGAAGGCTGCGGTATCCGTTTGGCTTCGGGTTTGCGATATAGTCCTTTCTTTTCAGGAGTGTTACATCGTCCTGCGTAGTCAGAATGTCGGCGATAGCGTATATATCCTCCGGGAAAGAGCAGATGACCCTTACTCCGGCAATATCGTTAAGTGTCTTTTCTATGTTCTCAATGGTGGGTGTGATCCCCTTGCGATGCATTTTTTCGACTATGCTCAGCGGATCCTTCACACGTGTTTTTATTGACTCGATCGGATTGTAGTTATACAGTGTCGAGAACTCGTCGTTCAGCACGTTCAGCTTTGTCTCAAGTTCGCGAAGAGCGCATTCGTTCTGCATCATCAGCTCCATAAATGGTTTTGCGGTTTCAAGAAGCTGTGCTGTCCTGTCTGTTGACCCGATTATGTTTTCAAAATCTCCTGCAGGGACCAGCTGTGTGTTTTCTGCCATTATTTCACGTCCTATACTATTATAATATATAATGGAACCTCTAAAAACCCAATTTGAGAGAAAAAGAGCTATCCACGCCGTCTACTGCGTCAAACCTCCTAACCGGGCGCCAGCCCGGCTTCGTCGGCTTTCCTTGTATCCGACGCAGCTATCTCATTTTCTCTTTTCAAAGCG
>CAMOKN010000114.1 GCA_946617595.1 uncultured Clostridia bacterium | reverse complement strand
TTTCGTCAGATTGTACAGAAATGACGCAGGCTTGCTGGCGCAAGTCAAGGAATTTCTGTGCAAGATGACGGAATAATCTGCAAGCAAGCGCTGTGCGTCTATTTGTGCGGTATTGCCTATAAAAAAACTCACATACCGGGAGGTATGTGAGGTCGCTGCCCTTGAGACTGGGGGAAACTTTTCCCCCAAAATCTTCACTCGCTTCGCATTCAGATCAGATCATTTCTGCGTGTTCAGGATATCTTATTATTGGCACAATCATCAATAAAAGTGATGACCGTTTCCATTGTCTCAGCGTCAAGGGATATATCTTCTGTCCGTATCTCAGGACCTCCGTTGATCTCTCCGGCAGATTCGGCAGACAAAAGCGCCGTAATGTGACCGCTGCGTCCGGATCCTGATACAAGCAGTGTCCTGATCTCCGGTGAACCGATGCTCTCCGCCGCCGAATACAGACTGTACCCCAGCGGTATTATCTCATCATCTGTCCCGTGTATTATCAGAGCCGGAACAGATGCTCCTCCTATCAGTCCGGCTGCTCCTGAATCGTGCTCCGCGCCGAACATCAACCTGCTGTAAAGCCACAAAAAAGGATACCCCGCCGCAGCAGCCGGTCCCGCATACTTTTCGGCAAGTGCGTACATTGCACCGAGCGGTCTGTCATAAGCCGAGATGCACACCACCCCCGCTGTCTCAGGATCGTCGGCAGCCGCAGCCGCAGCCCCGTATCCCCCTGCACTGTAGCCGAACAGTATCAGCGGAGTACCCTCATACTGCGGAAGTGTACGTATATACCCGACAGCCGCATCAGCGTCACGTCTCGGCTGGCAGAGACTTCCGAGTCCGTCACCGCCGCTGCTGCCGTGACCGGTAAGATCAAATGTCATTACATCATATCCGTTGTCGATCAGCCTGAACACAACAGGGAGGTGACTTTCAGAATTTTCATGCATTCCGCTGCAAAGAAGGATCATTCCCTTTTCATTTTCGGTATCGTAAATATACCCTCGCAGAGTGTTGCCGCATGACATAAACTCAACCGGTGTTCTCGGATATGCATCTGTATCCTCGCTGTAATAGTCATAGCGAAAAAGGCTGTTGTCAGCTGCTCTGCGGAATATCACGCCGAATGAAACGGCGGCAGCCGCAGTTGACAGCACAGCATACACAAGCACGATGATAAGAAAAACGAGAAGGCGCTTTTTCAGCAAGCGCCTTTTATTTCTGTAGGAAATGTCAGTTTCAGATTTTAACATAGTTTTGGTCATCTGCCCGGAGATCAGACTGTCTCTTTTTCACGGCTGTTTAGAGGTTCCTTTACAAATTCAGCGAGAAAATCTTCTATGGCGGAGTCGTATTTTTCGGTATGATTTATCCTTATGCGCGAATGTGCTCCGGTCGGAAACCAAACCATGCGTTTCGGAGCTGTGCAAGCCGCTTCAAGTTCTTCCGCCTTATCCGGCATAGAATAGATATCCTCACGGCTATGTAAGAAAAGTATCGGTTTATTCAAGCGCCCTATGCGGTAGATCGGACCGTCATGCACCACATCAGCGTGCGAAAAAATACGCATCATCAGAAGGCTGCACTGATATATCGGAAAAAGCGGCTTTTTCATTTCAATGATATGATTCTTGAAAGATTCGGCAAAGCAGGTGTACATTCCCTCTGCCGTCATAGCTCTGATATATTCCGGACACTCAGGTGCCGTAAGCGTGAACAGTGCGACCGACGAGCCTATGCATATACCGTGAAGAACGATGCTTTCGGCGTGTTCGGTATCGTGCAGATACTTGCTCCATTCAATTATATCGCGGTATTCTCTGTAGCCGAGACAGGAATATTTTCCCTCAGAAAGCCCATGAGCACGGTTGTCGATAACAAGTATATTATAACCGGCTTTTCGGTAAGGCTCGGCAAAATAGTACGAGTACAGAAGCGATTCCATACGTCCCGGAATTATTATTGCCGCTTTTTTATTACCGAAATCAAAATATTCTCCGACCAGCCTGAATCCATCGCTTGTTACCGAAACATCGTGCTTATATCCGGCGTAGAGCTTATCCCACTCCATTCCGATATTGAACATACGAACGATCTCATCATCGTCCGGGGCGCTGCATTCTCTGCCCCACTTTCCGGGCTTATTGCGCACAAGAAGTACCGAATACAGATAGTATGACAGCACAAACACGGGCAATACACCGAAGATCAGCAGCGCTCCGAGAACTATCAGCAGTATAAGAACTGCAATATTCATAACGATCCCTCACATCAGACCGACTATCCAGTTATAAAGTCCCGAGCCGCCGTCGATAAAGTTTACTTCAATGTCAGGATAAGTCTCGCCAAGTATTTTTATCAGCTTTTCCTCACGGGAAGCCGATTCGCCCGATCCGCGGAATATCACCGCAGTTTCGCGGTCTTCTATGTCAGGCACTGCCGAAAGACCGTTAATAAGCGCTCCAATAGAATCCTCACCGACAGCCAGCAGCTCATCATCGCTTACTGCCACCATATCGCCGGTATCACAGCTGAATTTGCCGGAGGAATATGGCTTTGAAGCTGCCGTTACCGATACCGTGACAACATCGCGGTAGCCGAGTGCCATCTGCTTTATGCGGTATTCCGTATCTTCGCTGTCGGTGATATCCATTCCGAGTGCGAAATAACCTTCTGCTTCTGTTTTTGTGGGAATCACTCTGACAGCAGTTCCCTCTATCACTTTTTCAGCCTGAAGAGCCGCCTGAAGAACGTTTTTGTTGTTCGGAAGTATCACTACTGTCCCGGCGTTTGCGGAAGCGGCGGCCTCAACGAGCTGCTCCACAGAAACGTTCATTGCATTCCCGCCGTTTATTGCATTTCCGCAGCCAAGTCCCACGAAAAGCTTCTGCATTTTTTCGCTGCCTGTGACCGCGATCACCGCAAGCTTTTTCTTTGTTGGCTGAGACTGCTTCATTCGTATATGCTCATTATGCTGGAGCTGCATATTCTCAAGCTTGAAAGTCAGGAATTCACCGAACCGCTGGCTCATGGCTATGATCTTATCGGGGTGCTTTGTATGTATATGCACTTTCACACGTTTGCCGTCCTGTACTGCGACAAGAGAGTTTCCGCAGAGCTGAAGCTCAGAAATAAAGATGTTAAGCCGGAAGTTCTGGTCATAGCCGGGTGTACGCATGAGCTGGAGTATGAACTCCATGCAGTATCCGTCCTCGAACAGCGTGTCTTCATTGAAGGCTGAGAGGTCGGGAGCCGCTGACGGTGCCGCATCTGCTGCCGGCTTTATTGCAGTCTCGCTGCTGTCATACAGAGTCTCGCCGTAAAGATAGCGAAGCATTCCCTCAACTATTGTGATATATCCGGCGGCGCCGCTGTCAACGACTCCGGCTTCTTTAAGCACATCAAGCATCTCAGGCGTATATGAGAGCGTTTTTTTCATTTCGGCAACATACATCGAGAGCATCTCCTCGATAGAGGTGTTACGGTCTATCTGATTTCTGATATGCTCAATTCCCTCACGGCTGACGGTGAGGATAGTTCCCTCAGCCGGATGTACGACAGCCGAATATGCCGTTTTATAGCCTACAATAAAAGCATTTCGGAGATCTCCCACATTTGCGGCTGCGCACCTTGCAAGATGAGTGTATATTCCTTTGAAGATCTGTGAAAGGATCACGCCGGAATTACCGCGTGCACCGAGAAGTGCGCCTTCACTGAAACCCTTCAGATAGGCTCCTGCCTCTTTTTCGGGCTTCGCATACCGCAGTCCGTTTTCGAGCGTAAGACGCATATTTGTTCCGGTATCACCGTCGGCGACAGGAAAAACGTTCAGGTCGTTGAGCTGCTTTTCGGCTGATATGAGCGCAGCAAGCCCGTTTCTGAACATTTTATCCATCAGTTCGCCGTCAATACGTTTTGTTTTCATATTTATCCTATCCCTGTTCTTTATCTGATATTTCTTTTGCCCCAAGTTTAACTATCGACTTCGGGAGGGCAAATGACAGCAGGAATGATATGAGAGTTCCGGCTGCCGCGATGACTGTCATATATGTCATCATTCCGTCTGTCACCTTGAGGAATGTAAGCACCAAGCCTGTAGCAATGCCCGAAGCTACCGCGGCAAACAATCCCTGCACCGCGAAATACATGGCTGAATTAGAAACTCCGGTGCGTTCTTCTTCCTCGGCCGCAAGCTGAGCAGGTACCGAATACGCCACCGAGAACATTGCACCCACAGCCAGCGAGCAGATAAGTCCGGCACATACGGACAGTACGGATTTCAGCGTTCCGGCTTCAAGAAGACCTACAAAGTACACCGAAAGCATTCCTACGCTATATGTTATAAGCACATACCTGAATGCAAATCCGAAGCTGCGTTTTTTCTGTATATGGTTGAACAGCAGCAGCGTCAGCGGCACCGGTGCGAATGATGCTGCCATAACATAGATCATGCTCATTCCCACATAAGAGAAAAACTCATTGATACCGCCGAGAAACAGCTGAACGCCGAATGTCATGAAAGCATATACGATCATCCACATAATGAACGACTTGTTGCGGAATGCGCATGCAAGCGACTTCACAAGTCCGGGAGCTTTTGTTTTTTCCGCGCCCTCGCTGCCGTTCCTGTTTGAAGGTTCTTTTATCATAAAAAGCGGTATTATCATAGTCAGTGAGAGCGGCAGAACGATAAGTGCCACTATACGGATATTTAATCCTTTAAGCAGCATACTTACCACAACATATCCGAGGATAAAGTAGATGATGTCGCAGACAGACTTTGCGTTTGACATGAAATTGCGCTGCTCCATATTATCCACGATCTCGGTGTAGGTAGCATAGTAAGTTACCATAGTAAGGGTATATGACGTATAGAAAATGCAGAGCAGGACTCCATAATACACAGTATTGAGCATCGAAGCACCTGACGGGTCAGGTATCACGAGAAACAGCAGATACGCAGCCACCATAGGGATAAATCCTATCACCAGCGCAGGACGTCTGCGTCCCCAGCGTGTTTTCAGCCCGTCTGAAAAAGCCGCCATAGGTATATCTATTATTCCGTCTATCAGTTTTGCCACAAGGGCAAATACAGCCCACACGCCCGCAACTATCAGATCTTTCTGTGCAAAAGTCTGATAAGGTATCGCATTTTCTCCGAAGCCGCCTATGAGCAGTGCGCTGCAAAGATATGAATTGAACATAAGATTGAGCATATTTACGCCCATGCCGGATAATGCATACAGCACCATCTGTGATTTTTTCCGCAGTTTTCTCATTTTACCTCCTGCATGGTTCCCGTAGACCCTGATTTATTCGCCTATCGCCTCTTCTATGATCTTCTTTTCTTCAGAAAGATCCTTACTGATAGGCTTTCCGGTATAATATGCGGCCATGAGTCCGGGGCCCACATTGATGCCGCAGACCGGGAACACATCGTTAATATATACAGCCTTCGGGTGGAAGCGTTCTTCGATCATCTGCTTATATTTTACTGCCTGTTCATAGCGGTTGGTCTGTGCAATAAAGAATATCTGATTACCGGGATCTATCGCTGTCTTTTCTATATATGTCAGCAGAGCGGCATAAGCGGTCTTTGCACCCTTTGCCTTTCCGATAACGGTGGTAAGTCCGTTATAGTCGAACTCTCCGATAGGCTTGATACCAACGAGAGTTCCGAGGAAAGCTTTTCCGTGCGTCATTCTTCCCTTCTTCGCAACAAACGAGAGATCGTCGAGCCAGCCTGCCTGGTGGAAGGTGTTTTTACGCTCTTCTATCTCATCTGCGACTTCTTCCATGCTCTTACCCTCTTCGCGAAGCATTGCTGCATGAACAGCCATAAGTCCGAATCCGGGTCCGAAGCGGCGTGAATCTATGCATCTTATTTTTATGCCGGGGTATTTTGCGAGCACATTTTCTCTTGCGGAGACAGAAAAATCATAAGCACCGCTTATAGCAGAGGAAATTGTCATTGCGAGTATATCGCAGCCTTCTGCGGCATACGTCTCAAAAGTCTTTTCAAACTCGGTTATGTTCGGAGGTGAGGTAGAATATTTGTCTGGTTCGTTTTTGAGGTTCTTATAGAATTCCTCGCGTGAGATCTCTTCCCATTTACGGAAAGCAAGCATCTCTCCCTTTCCGGGGATAACAATGTGTCCGGGGATCACCTTGATATCATACTTTTCGCAGAACTCCTCGTTCAGGTCGCAGGTCGAATCTGCGACAATGACAAATTTAGCCATGATGTTTTTTACTCCTTTATATTGAAATATTTAACGATAAACTTTTTTATGCGCTCCTTAGCTTCCGACCCTTCGGCGTAGTATGCGGTTGTATGCCCTGCTCCCTCTGCTATAAGCAGCTCATGCTCAGAAGAACATCTTCCCGCGTTTTTCAGAGTATCCTCAGCCGGAACGGTCAGATCCGCAGTTCCGTGCATGAAAAATGCAGGTATATGCGTCTTTTCCAGGGAATCTCCTGTCTGACTGTGTATATCCACTTTCAGGAAAAGCTTTCCGAAAAGCGTAAGATGCGGCAATATCAGCTGCCACGGAAGATGACGCCTTGCACCGTCATTCCTGAGCTGTTCATACGGCGAAAGAAATCCGCAGTCCAGTATCATGCCCCTTACTCTGCTGTCGGTGATCTTGTCGGAAGCATAAGCTGCTGTTGCGCAGCCCATTGATACCCCGCACAGCAGGATCTGTTCATCCCCACGTCCGAGCATCATATCAGTCCAGCCGATAAGGTCGTACTGCTCAGTAAGCCCTAAACAGCAGTGCTTTCCTCCGCTCTCTCCGTGAGCCCTCTGGTACGGCATGAGAATACTGAAACCAAGCCTGTACAGATCACGCGCAAGTATGCTGAAATTCAGCATGGGCGATGCGATATAACCGTGCATCATTATCGCTGTCATTCGTGTATCGTTCTTGTACAGCCTCGCTCTGAGCGTGATACCGTCAGCGGTTTTCAGCGTGATATCCTCAGACGGCACTGTGACGAAAAATTCCTCCGCTTCAAGCTGTTCTTTCTCATATCTTCCGTTATCCACTTTTGAATGATCGGCGGAGCATTGTTTTCTCCCGAAAACAAACAGGAACATCACGACCGACGGAGCCAGCACAAATAATATATAGATCCCCAGAACGGCGGCAAGAACATATAATAATATCTGCATACTATCCGACACCCGCCCCGATCTTCTCAAAATCAGCGGCTGCCGTTTTTCCGTCTCTGTAGGTATAGCATCTGAGCGCGCCGATCTCAGAGCCGTGCACCGACATTATATATCCCGGAATATCCGGAAGTTTCAGAGAAACCGTATTCTTCGTATCCGACTCAGTGCGCTCGGGACGGAAGGACGGCTTTACGAGACTTTTGAAAATGCTCTCTTTTCGCGTCCAGTATGTGAGAAGCGCTTCGGGGTCTGAACCGTCATATTCACGGCGTTCTCTTCGCGTGAGCATCTTATCAGCAAGCGCGGCGATGTCTCCGCCGTGTTTTTCGCTGAACGAGCGGGTACATTCCGCATCTATCCCCACCGGCGCATTTGATACGGCAACTGCCGCAAGCCCGTCGGTATGCGTAAGTGAAAATTCCGCCTTACTGCATACCCATTTGCCGCAGGAGGTGAGCTTCAGATCAAGCTCATCCATACGGTAGCCGAACGAACGCGAAAATGCGGCTCCCAGCAATTCCCACACAAAATATCTCTCAGCACGGAGCCTTTCGTTTGCGGTCGCTGCTATCAGTTCGTCACGCGCCGGAGGAATAACGTGCCCGACATCGACTCTGTCGGAGATCACCGCGAAATAGCAGTCCAGCACAGGTCTGCTGTTCCAGCGTTTTCTTGCGTCCTCCTCCTGTGTGCTTCGCTTTACGCCGAATACACATTCGTATGCAAAGTGCTCACAGTTATTATGGATAAGGTCATATCCACCCTCACCGACTCGTGAGAGCGCTGTCTCCGCCGTCTTTTCGGGTGAGATCCTTTTTCTGGCTTCTTTCTTATCGAGAACGGCAGTCTCAATGATCTTCCCACAGGAAAAAAAATCCGCCGACGTGATGCAGACTTTCAGATCCTTGCCCTTGCCGTATTCCTCGGTCCCGGGCGGAGGTCCGAACTGCACCACTGTATCCTCGTCGATAAAGATGCCATAATGATACACCGAACCGAGAAGTACGCGGATCATATCACCGCGCCTTGGTTCTGAAGGCCACCACTTCATTCCTGATGTTCCTCGATATAATCTATAACGTCCTTCACCGTGCGGAAGTCAGACATTCCCACACCCGTGAATCTTATACGAAATGTCTCTTCGACCGCGATCACGATATACAGCATACCGATAGACGACAGTCCGAGATCTGCCGACAGATCAGAGTCCTCGGTGCATTCCCTGTAGATCTGCTCGTTACCGCCGCCGGCGCTTATCATTATATCTTTGAGACGTTCCATTATCTCATCGCGTGTCAGCTGCATCTGTGATACCTCACTATCTTCATACTCGGTGTACGCTCGAAGTCCTTGTCACGTATCTCGATGCGGTTCACTCTCTGGAATGAAGGCAGCGACTGATTCACGCGGCGCAGTTCCGACATCAGCACAGCGTTCGGATCTTCTGCTCCGAGCGCTGCCATTTCGGACGCTCTCGGCACTACCTCAAGAGCAAGTATATGCGTACCGTTCTCGTTTATATCCTCAAATACCTGCGAATCCTGCACAAGAGATATCTCGTTGAAGTGAGCCTCCACCTCCGCAGGCGATACGTTCTCGCCGTTCGCAAGAACGATCAGTTCTTTTATCCTTCCGGTAATATACAGAAATCCTTCATCATCTATACGCGCAAGATCACCTGTGTGGAACCAGCCTTCTTCATCTATGCCGCTGTTCTCCTCGCCGATGTACGATTCCATCATATTACTGCCCCTGAACCAGAGCTCTCCGTCAGCGATCTTCAGTTCCTGATGAGGATAAGGCAATCCGACAGATTCGGGTTTTCTCACAGGTTCGGGATTTCCGGAAACAAGATTTGCAGATTCAGTAAGCCCGTATCCCGGAAACAGCACGATCCCCAGCTTGTCATATTCCGCAACAAGATAAGGCGATACAGCCGCAGCTCCGCAGATTATATACTTCATATCACCGCCGAGCATATTCTTTCCGAACTTTCTCGAAAGTGACAGAGCCATTTCCGCAAGCGCCGGCACAAGCACAAGTATCGTAGGTCTGAATACTGCGATATCTCTGAACATATCCTTTGCATCACGGCAGATGAACAGAGTGCTTCCGGTATAGAGAGACGAGAGAAGATTGCGGACGAGCCCGAATACGTGTGAAAGCGGCAGCACGAGCAGATAACGCTGACCGAAAACGTCAGAATATCCGTAGCAGCCGTTCACTACGCCCTGCATTACGGCACCGTTTGAGAGAAGAGCGCCTTTGCTTTTTCCGGTAGTGCCGCCGGTAAACATTATCACACAGGGAGTTTTTGCGTCAGTCTCTGTGAGAGGAAGTCTGTCAGCTCCGGTTTCATCGGCTGATACAAGAGTGAACGACGGATCCTGAGATGCGATAACAGAAGTCTTTTCTTCCATTCCGGGCTGATAGACAAGGGCGCTCAGTCCGAATTTCATGGTGCAGCCGAATACAGTCTTTGCATCGAGCTGGGGAGGAAGTATTACAGCGGTGCTGCCGGAAGTCACTACCGCAAGAAAAACTTTTGCAAAATCAAACGAATTCTGCATTATGATCCCTACACGCCCCGAAACTCCCTTAGCTGAAAGAACGCTTCTGAATGCAGCCGTATGCGATTCAGTCTCTGCGAATGTATAGGTCTTTCCGTCATCTGCGATCGCCGGAACGTCCGGATATTCTGAAAGACAGTTTTCCCACATCGCACTGACCGAGGGGTATTCCCTGATTTTTTCAAACACAGCAGGTGATGTGTACCTGCGGAATCGTTCGTTGTTCTCGATCTTCATTGTTTCCTCCTCAAGCGAGCTTTGAAAGCTCATATTCTTTATCATGAAGCGCCTTTGCAGCGCTTTCGATCTGTGCAAGCGTGGGTCTGTCACCATACATTCTTTTCACATCGAACGGCTCTCCGATAACGATATGCAGCCGTTCGTACCAATGTGAACGCTTTAGTATGTATATCGGGACCACAGGCTTGCCGCTCCGCAGTGACATAAGTATCATACCCGATTTGAATGAGGCGATACCCTGCTGCTCATTTATCCTGCCCTCCGGGAACATACTTACCAGACAGCCGTTATCGAGATGCCCCGTTATTTCGTTGAGCTTGTCAAGCCCGAAGTTCTCACGGTCTATCGGGATACACAGAAAGTGCCGGAAGAAGAACCCTCTCTTCCCTTCAAACAGCTCCTGTATGCAGACAAAGCGATGCCGTCTGTACCATACCGCCAGCATCACATATATCGGGTCAAAAAAGCCGGTATGATTTGCAATTAATATAGCGCCTCCGCGTATTTTTTTCTTCGCCTGTCCGCTCTCATATATGTACTTCGGGCGAAATGCGATAAGACAAGGCGGAGCAGCCGTTATCTTCGCAAAATCATACAGCCAGTATTTCAGTCCGAAGACGCTATGCTTTTGTTCTTTCATTCAGCGATCTCTCCAGCTCAATAATCCTGCTTCTCATTCCCTCGCTCACAGCTTCAATGTTTTCTTTGTCCGAATTTCCCTCTTTACAGAACTCCGAAACATCAACGGGCTTTCCGATTATGACCCTTGCACGCCTGCGGTTGAAATAAGAACCGTTCGTGAAAACAGGTATGACCGGTACAGCAGATGAAAGCGCAAGATACGCAGCGCTCGGTTTGAACGGCAGCGGGCGCTGTTCGTCCTTCAGCGGCAGTCTCGCTTCAGGGAATATACCTACAACACCACCCTTACGGAGAATATCCTCCGACTCGGAGATGAATCCGAAATTATGGGTGTCCCTGTTCACATATATACCGCCGAGAAGACGGAGAAGTGTTCCCAGCGGCTTCTTTCTGAACAGCACCTCAGCCATCTGGAAACGCAGTGTACGCGAAAAGAATACAAACAGATAAACCGCGTAATCAAACACAGATGTGTGGTTTGAAACGATTATCGCGGGTCCTCTGATGTGCCGCTTCTGCACAGCCGGATCCTCATAGTATATCTTTGTGCGGAAGCACACGAACTGCGGTATCCAGCCGGTTATCTTTGTGAACCAGTTGAATATTGCGTAACGGATCATTTAAGCCGCTCCTCAATATAATAGTAAAGTCCCCTGATAGTGCTCAGGCTGCTTCCGGCTTCATTCGGGAATGAAATCCCGTAATTTTCCTGAAGCTTTGCGGTAAGCGCAAAATAATCGAGACTTGTACCGCCCTCGTCAACGAAGAAATCTGCGTCCGGGTCGTTTATCTCTTTGCCGAGAGCAGCTGCAAAGAGCTGTCTGAGCGTTTCAAGAAGTTCTGTATCCGCAAATTCGGTCTTGTCGGACATCTGCGCCGAGATCGCCTCCGGATCTGCAATGCGGAACCTGCCGTTTGCAAGATCGTCAGCTATCCGGACGCGGTTCAGCTTGAATTCCTGATCTTTTATAAGGTTGTCAGTAACGAAGCATATCTCGCCTATCCTTGTCACCGCGTCAAGCGAATCAAGCTGCTCACGAAGCGATTTTTTCAGGTCAGAGAGCTGTCCGGACGTTATATGTCTGTCAACAGATGCCACCAGCACGGAAATAACTTTTCCGTTGCGCTCTGAACCTACGATGCATACGCCTTTAAGAAGGTCATGGTGCAGAAACGGCTCGATCAGATTAGGGTTGAGATTCTCACCGCTCGCATCGACGATAAGTTCGTCCTGTCTGCCGGTAATGCGCCAGTGCTTTCCGTCATCGCATACCGCAAGATCACGGGTCGCGAACCATTCTTCCCTCGGACGCACCTGACCGTCCTCGATTATATAGCGTGCGATCGACTTACCCTTTACCAGCAGTCCGCCGTCCTCGCCTGTCCTGTATTCCACCGACGGCAGCGGTTCGCCTATCGACTGTGAGTTCAGTATCTTCTTACGTGAAGAAAGCTCCACCGATGTAATGCCGATCTCTGACATTCCGTAGCCGTCGGCAAGATGATAGCCTATCGAATTGAAGAATGTCAGCACCTCGGAGGATATGCGGCTGCCGCCTGTTATCATGAAACAGATACTTTCGCCGAAGATATTCTCCCTTACTTCTCTGAATGCAGAGCGGCAGAACAGATCACCGACAACGGGAACATCACCGATCGCCTTTGCAAGCTTCATACCCTTGCAGAACTTGTTCCAGGTTGCCGCACCGCGTTCTTTTATGCCTTTTATCGCCTGTTCATAGACCTTTTCCCAGAAAAGCGGAACAGCAAATATGTGTGTCACCTTATGCCGCCGGACAGTGTTCACAATAGTTGTCGGAGCCATATCCGGAAGTGCAACGAATGTTCGTGCAAAGAATGAGAACCACATCAGCATTGCAGCCAGTCCGAAAATATGGTAGAACGGCAGAAATGTCAGCAGTTTGAGACTTCCCTCATAGTGCTTTTTGATCTCTTTGCATTTTGTGATTATGTAGTAACTGTCCTTTATCTGACAGAAAAACTCCTCCGCGGTGTATGCGCAGAGTTTAACGTGCGAAGAAGTGCCGGATGACATAACAAACAGCTCGCTGCCGCTTGCAGAAAGTTTTTCCGGCTCATTATCCGGTGCGATATCACCGAACATCAATGTGTTTACTGTGTATTCACGGCTGTCCGACACGACAAGAGCGGTATGAGAACCCGAAAGTATATCCTCAAGAGCTGATGCGGGAAGTCTGAGATTTATCAGCAGCGGTCTGTGACCGGAAAGCAGTATCATCCAGAATGCGATTATCCAGTCTATGCCGTTGTCCATGCTGAGCCCTATCACCGAATTATCCGGAAGATCCTTCGTGATGCGTCTGAAAGCTCCCGCATACCGCAGCACGCGGTCATAAGCCTCACCGTAGGTCGTGCGTATTATCCGAAGTCCCTTGCTCTCCTCAAACAGAATATTCTCCTTGTCCTGAAATGATACCTCAAAAAGAGAAGCAAAACTGCATTCCATAGATGCAAACCGCTCGATCTTAGCCTTTACATAGGCATTTATCGTGCTGTATCCGCCGAAGGAGTTGTTCATCCGATCACCACCGGTCTATCATCATAAAAAATCACAACAGTCTAATTATATCACAATCCGACAAAAAATGCAACGGTATTTTATAGAAAAACAGACAAATAGCTTTTTTCACTAAAGGGTACCTCTAAATATCCCCGGAAAGACAACAGGCACGGACTTTCCGGGTCCATGCCTGTCAGAACAATATTTGATTATGACCCTGACCGTGATCCAGCCGTCACGCCTGTGTTGCGACTGTCTCTGTCTGTTCAGCAGATGTTGTCTGAGCCTGAGCCACCTGCTTCTTCTCTTCTATAGCCTTAGCCCAGTCATCAAATCCTTTCTGTACGCGGTCGTATGTATCATAGCTGACCGAGGGAAGATTACCCTTGCCGCCGAGAAGTTTTTCGCTCTCTCCGAACGCTGTCTCAAACGCGTTTTTCAAAGTATCGAACGCCTCATCGTCATCGCCTGCGAGCTGTTTTGCAAAATCAAGGATACGGTTCGCGGTAGCTTCTGCGCCCCAGTAATCCTCATCATGCTCCTCTTCGTCCGAATACGAACTGAGTATCTCTTCAAGTTCCTTCATTGCGCCTGTTTTGCGTGAATCATCTACCTGACCGGTAAGCATCTGCTTAACCATATCCTTCATCAGATCATTCTTCGCCTGAACGGTGCTTCTGAACTGAGGAACATTGTTATTCTCAGCAACTCTCGTCTTCTGCTCTTTTTCTTCTTCAGCCTTCTTTGCAGTCTCCTGCGCAGCCTTGCTGTCAGGCATTGTGCTGCTGTTTGCGGTACCGCTTCTGTTGTCTGTAACAGTCGCCTTGGTATATGCCGGGGTGAAAGAAACTCCGGATTTTACAAATTTATCGGTACTGTCCGCAGCCAAAGTGGTATCCTTCTTCTCGGATACCTGCTCGCTGGATTTCGGAGCTGTCGCGTTGGTCAAAGCGGACTGCTCCATGACTCTTCCTACACTTAACATAAAGATCAACTCCTTCCGATCAAACCGGGAAACACAAGCACTCTCATGATCCGATCTCTGCGTGAATGGATCTCAGAGAACAACTTTCTTCACTTTTAATATCGTCAAATTTCTGCGGAAGTTTAGCATTTCCGGAAAATTTAGTTTTCTGTGCGGTTATTTTACTTTTGAAATTATCTCTTCCGCGATCTTATCAAGGGGCAGCTGCTTCATTACAGCGCCTATCTTGTATGCGACTCCGGGCATTCCGTAAACCACGCAGGTTGCCTCGTTCTGTCCGATCGTATAAGCGCCGGACTTGCGCATTTTCAGCAGACCTTCCGCTCCGTCGGCGCCCATTCCGGTAAGTATCGCACCTACCGCGTGAGGACCGGCAGTTTCAGCCACGCTCTCAAAAAGCACATCTACCGAAGGACAGTGGCCCGATACCTTTTCGCCCTTCTTGCTGCTTACATAATATCCTCTTGCGTCCTTCTGGAGCCTGAGATGATATTCACCGGCGCCGACTATGATAAGTCCGTTGCGCAGCCTGTCACCGTCCTCGGCTTCTTTCGCGCTCATTGCGCATATTCGGTCAAGACGCTCTGCATACATTTTCGTGAATCCCGCCGGCATATGCTGAACTATTACCACAGGCGGAGAATTTTTAGGCAATCTCTTTACCACTTCGATAAGAGCATCTGTTCCTCCGGTACTTGCACCGAGCGCGATCACCGCGTTCGGGCGAGATGAAGCAAGCGTCAGCGCCGGCTGGACCGCAGGTGCAGCGTGCGTCGGGATCGGAGTTTTTATCCTCGCTTTAGTCGAAAATCTTATGGCAGCCGCCAGCTTTGAGCAGAACGATGCCATATCGGCACTGTTCTGAACCAGCGGTTTCTTCATAAATTCCACCGCACCGGCGCTTATAGCGTCAAATGCACGGGCAGGCGAAGATGTTATGACTATAAAAGGGACTCTCTTTTTCGGGATAAACGATTTGATAAAATCTATACCGTTCATGCCCGGCATCTCGACATCCATTGTAACGACATCGGGGTTGAGTCTCATTATCTTTTCTTCCGCCTCTGCCGCATTGGCAGCGGTATCAATAATCTCTATGTCATCGATCTTTGCAAATTCGTTCTTTATAACCGTTCTGAAAAGAATGGAATCATCAACTGTAAGAACTCTTATAGCCATTATGATCGTACTCCTTTCTCTGTTATGCGCTCCGGCGCAGGAACTTTCCAAGCGGAAAGTCATATCCGGCTGTTCTATTACTTCATAGGCTTTCTGTATATAGCCGGCTTTACATATTCATAATTTGTAGCGTCTCTCGGTATGCTCTCCGCATGACCGATAAACAGGTATCCGCCGGGGGCAAGCACATCATAGAATCTGTTTACGAGCGCGTTCTTTGTCTCGGCATCAAAATAGATCATAACGTTACGGCAGAAAATAAGATCGAATGGGTGCTTTTTGTAAGGTATCGGATCCATAAGATTGAACACCTTGAACACTACGCGCTTTTTAAGCTCGTCATTCACTCTGTAGCAGTTGTTTTCCAGCGGCACGAAGTATTTCTTCACCACCTTGGGATCAAGGTTTTTCATACTGTCCTGATGATAAACTCCCTGCTGGGCTTTTGCAAGCACCTTTCTTGAAATATCAGTTGCAAGTATCTTTGTGTCCCAGTTTGCGGCATCAACTCCGAAGTATTCCATCATCTCTATTTCGTTTGTGTACGGCTCTTCACCGCTCGAACAAGCCGCGCTCCAGATATATATAGTCTTTGTAGCTGCCGCCTTCTGCTTTATCTCAGGAAGGAACACGTCTTTCATAAACTGATAATGCTCCGGCTCACGTCTGAAATATGTATGGTTCGTGGTAAGCTTATTTAGCAGATTTACTACTTCAGTTCCGCTTGTATCAGCAAATACCATATCCAGAAATCCGCTGTAATCGGTAAATCCTCTTGCGTTGAGCTCGTTGCTGAGTCTGCCCTCTATAAGTACACGCTTCTGATGAAGATCTATGCCATAGTTGTCGTGTACGAACGAAACAAGGCGGTTAAATTCGGCATCGTTGATCTTGATCTGCATTTTATCCGTATCGGTCCTCTGTGCGGACCTTATTCCTTTCCAAATCTTTAGGGTACCTCTAAAAACCGCTTTGAATAGAGAAAATGAGTATAATTCTTATGCCGCTTTCAAAAGCGCATCCTTGCGCTC
>CAMOKN010000113.1 GCA_946617595.1 uncultured Clostridia bacterium | reverse complement strand
TATTTCGTCAGATTGTACAGAAATGACGCATGGCTTTTGAAGGTTTCTCTTTTGCGCTGCATCTTCGTTACCGCTTATATGCGTGCATCGCGGACAACACGCTCAGATAAATTTGACCGAATCGGTCAATTTATGACGATAACACTTGAAATATTATGTTTTTTATTATATTATATTTATTAGTGTCTTCATTAAAATGGTAAAGGCTGTGCTTCTGTTTGCGCGGCTTTTGCCTGAATATATCACACCGCAGTGCACGGTCACCTGAATGATGCACCATAATGTGTGAATAAGATCGGAGTAGAAAAATGGCTACAACCGGATCGCTGGTCTATACGAATGATAAATGTATAGGTTGCAACAAATGTATCAATGTATGTCCGGCAATGGGTGCCTGCACGTCCGTTGATGTTGACGGAAACACACGCAGGATATCCGTAAACGGCACATACTGTGTATCGTGCGGCGCCTGTATGGACGCGTGCGTTCACGGCGCGCGTGAGTTCAACGATGACACCGAACGCTTTTTTGAAGATCTTAAAGCAGGACAGAAAATATCCCTGCTCCTTGCGCCCGCGTTTCTCGCGAATTATCCGGCACAGTACGGGTCGGTGCTCGGAGGGCTGAAACAGCTTGGCGTAAACCGGATAATCTCGGTTTCGTTCGGAGCGGATATCACAACATGGGGATACCTCAACTACATAAAAAAGTATAACTACATTGGCGGTATTTCACAGCCCTGCCCTGCTGTGGTAAGATACATTGAGGACTATACTCCGGAGCTGCTGCCTAAGCTGTTTCCGATACACAGTCCGCTTATGTGCGCCGCCGTATATTGCCGGAAAGAGCTGAAGATCACTGACAAGCTCGCATTCATCTCACCGTGCATCGCTAAGAAGCTTGAGATAGATGATCCGAACAATGACGGGCTTGTTCAGTACAACGTCACATTCGACCACCTTATGAAGTATGTCAGGGAGCACAGGATAAGCGGTCCTAACTGCACCGACGAGATAGAGTACGGTCTTGGTTCGATCTATCCGACTCCGGGCGGACTTAAAGAAAATGTGTACTGGTTTCTCGGTGAGGACGTTGCTATCCGTCAGATCGAAGGCGAAAAGCGTATGTACGAATGGCTTCAGAAAAACAAAAAGCGCATAAAGGAAGGTTCGACCCCGTTCCTGTTCATCGACGCGCTGAACTGTGAGAACGGCTGCATCTGCGGAACGGCTGTGGATCCGAAAATGTCCGAGACAGATGATGCAATGTACAATCTGCTGAAGATAAAGGAGTCCTCCAAAAAGAACCGTCCCGCAAGCGCATGGTCAAAACGTGCGTCCCCCAGAATGCGTCTGGCGGCTCTCAACAGACAGTTCAGGCATCTGCGCCTTGAGGATTATATACGCAAATACACCGACCGGTCACATGATACCGCGTATAAGACGCCGTCGCAGAATGAACTTGAATCCATATTCACTTCCATGCGCAAGCTTACGAAGGCACAGCAGAACATCAACTGCACCTGCTGCGGCTATAACACCTGCAAACAGATGGCAACGGCTATCTACAACGGTTTCAATGTAAAGGAAAACTGCATTCATTATCAGAAAGATCATGTTCAGCAGGAAATGGATCACGCTGAATGTCTCGCAAAAGAAGTGGAGCACCAGCGCGCTCAGGAGACAGGTGAGCACCATAAGCTTCTGTCGGCAATAGCGCGAATGGAAAAAGAAGTTGACGACATCTACAAATCCATTGATGAAATGGCTTCCGGAAACGAACACAATGCTTCTGACAGCGAAAATATCGCACAGAAGATACAGGGAGTTTCGGATTTCACTCAAAGCCTTGAGACTTCCATGAACGAGATACGCGGACTGATAGATCAGCTCGGTATAAATAACAAAGAAGTCGTAAGTATAGCAAGTCATACCAACCTACTCGCACTGAATGCCGCTATAGAGGCAGCCCGTGCGGGTGAAGCAGGAAAAAGCTTCGCGGTCGTTGCTTCGGAGATCAAAAATCTTGCGGCAAATTCTGAGCAGACTGCAAACAACAGCAATGAAAACCAGGCAAAGATAGATGAGTCGGCACTGAATATCATAAAGGGCGCCGAAAAGCTCGCATCAGAAGTTACGGCTGTAAGAGATCTGACCAACAATCTTGCGGACGCTACAAATGAGATGTCTATGACTACAGAAGAGATACGCAGAAGTATCGGAAATGTCAAGAATGAGCTCAGTAATCTTGCTGTTCCCGGCAGCACTGACGGCACGGGACATTCAAGGCTGTACAGAAAGCATATTCTTATTGCCGAAGATGTCATAATAAGCGCAGAGATGCTGCGTCAGATGCTGTCTGCGGTAGGCGCATACGCTGATATTGCCGAAAACGGACAGAAGGCTGTTGAATTATTCGAGGGAAGCTCAGAGGGCGATTACGCTGCGATCATAATGGATATACACATGCCGATAATGGACGGTATGGAGGCGACAAAGATCATAAGATCAATGCCGAGAAGAGATGCAGGAAGCGTTCCTATAATCGCTCTTACCGCAAACAGCATCGAATACGATGCACAAAAAACCGCAAGTGTCGGAATGAATGCTCATCTCTCAAAACCCGCCGACACAACTGAGCTTCTCAGAACACTTGAAAGACTTATACAGTGATACACTGTATAATAATACGCATCAGGCAATTCCTGCCTCATCGCAGGTCATCAGCAGGAGGAAAAAATGTACAGATCGTTTCACACATCAATCAAAAAAACACTGCTTTCGGCAGTTGCTGTATTCACAGCTCTTTCGCTGACAGTAACGGCTTATGCGGACAGCTTTCCGTACAATGCCGGAGAACAGACTGTTGAAGCCGCAGAAGACGGATCGATAATCGGCGGTACAATGGGGCAGCCTTACATATTGTCGCAGGGTTTCATACCCGACAGTGAGGCTCAGACCTATGATGAAGCAGAGGCTATAGCTGCACAGAGAGCAATGGCGGCAAATGCCTCCGGAAGCGGTGATACGGCAGAAGTCACAGTACCCGCTGACACAGGCAGAAACTACGCCGATAATGATCTCAGCCGCCAGCAGAAATCAAAGGCTTATACCGACGGCTTCAATGACGGAAAAGCCGGCAAAGCGCTGAACGAAAAATATTCGCAGGACGCCGGCCAGATGAAGGCATATCGTGAAGGATTCGCTCAGGGAGAAAATCAGGCAAGACATGACGATTCACTGAAGCTTAAAAGTGCGACATACAAATTTTCTGCAACACAGACTTTCGACTTTGTGAAAGAACAGAGAGTCCTTCAGGTCCCCGATAAAGGAATGGATATAAGTATATCCTGCGCAGTATCCGGCGACAGCTCACGTGTTTCTGAATATGTACTGTATGCACAGATGCCCGGAAAAAAAGAATATCAGGAGATAAAGCGTTCATCGAACGGTGTTCTTGAATTTAAGCTGACAAAGGATTACTGGCCTGACGGAAGCGGTAATACTGCTAAATTCAAAGTAACTGTCACCGACAAGAATAAAAAGTGGTGTGATACAGATCTTAACATAACTGTGAAAAAGGGTACGGTCGGTACAGATCTTGATTTTAATGCAGGCGGTATAAAACCGATCTCGATCAAAATACCAAAAGATGTCCCGTACCTCGGTGGCAGCGATTTATCGCTGAATAATATTCCTCTGCCTATATTCGCAACAATGACGACCGACGGAACGATCAGAGTTGGCGTAAACCTGAAAAAGGATATGCTCAAGAACGGCGGTTCATTGCTGGATAGTTTCAAGAAGAGTTTTGACCAGATGATGAGCAAACCCGTCAACGATGCGCAGAAAAGCTTTGATACATTCAAGGACTATCTCGACTCTCCGAAAAAGAAAATCGGCGCTATCGGAAACAATAAGCCGGGATTTGGTTTTGATCTGAACGTGGTCGGTTACGGTGAAAGCAAAATGGGTGACAGCGGTGCCGGAAACGTCTCCCTCAATGTCCTCATCGGTCTGAACGTAAAGGCTGAATTCGGCTGGCAGTTCGTTGTCTGGGTAATACCGGTTGTGGTCGAAGTTACCATAACAGGTAATGTTACAGCACGATTCATGGTACAACTGGACATGAGCAAAAAAGATATCACCGGTAACGTTGATATTCAGGCAACAATAAAGCTCGAAGGCTTCGCAGGCATCGGACTCAGAAAGATAATCTCGGCAGGCGCATACGGCGTTGCAAAAGCAATACTCAATATGAAAATTCTGCCGTCTGATGACGCGGGTGTGACAAAATTCAGCATCAGCGGAGGATTCGGTATAAAGCTGTCACTGTTCTGTCTGAGTTATGAAAAGCTGTTTGTGGATAAGGAATATGTTATCTATCAGAAGGAAGGCAAAAAAGAAAAACTGATGTCGGCAAGCGGTGATGAAGATGTCTATGCCGATATGTATGATATCAGCAATTATACACTGATAAACGAAGATTATAAAGCGTCACTCGCAAAAACCGCAAACAGTGATATTCTGATATCCGACTCATTTCCCGGCGCAGATCCTTCTTCTGTCAACATAAACGGCAGCGATAAACTGGTCACATTCCTTTCGACAGTTCCGGACAGAAATCAGATGAACAAGATCGCTGTTTATTATACATACTATGACAGTTCGACTGATACATGGTCAAAGCCCTCGATAGCAGACGGAAATACTACGCTCGACGGTATCCATGATCTCTTCTGCATCGGAAACGATGTGTACCTTGTATATACGAACGCCGATGAGGTACTGCCGGAAAACGCGGAAATAACAAGCTTTACTTCCCACATGGGACTTACCATAAAGAAATTCGACACAGAAACAAAAAAGTTCACCGATTCGTCACGTATATCAGAAACCGGTAAATATGTAAGCGATATTGCAATGGATACCGTGAACGGTGTGCCTACCCTCATCTGGGTGCAGAGCAGCAACCCCGAAGTATTCGGCAATCACAGTGAAAACGAGATCGCGATAAGCCGTTTCAAAAATGGCGTGTGGAGCGCTCCTGAGATCATAGTTTCAAACTGCAACTGCATCGGTGACATAACTGTAGGCTCGATCGGCGGAAAAGAAAAAGTTCTCTACTTCTACGATCAGGACGGCGATCTCTCCACATATAACGACTACGCACTTGCTTCCGCTGACGGCGGCATAATATCGACCGGCTCAATATCATATCTCAACTTTGCCGCTCTGCCTTACGGAAGATATCCTATATGGATCGAAAACGGCAGTATAATGCAGCTCACAGAGTCAGGAAAGAACGCTATTGCGGAAAATGTCGGAAACGCCGCAAGTCTTGAATCACACGGAAACATGATCTATTTCGTAAAGAACAGTGATGACGGCGGTTCTTATGTCTATGGAGTGGAATATAATGACGGTAAATACTCCGCACCTTTCATTGTAGTCCAGTCCGACGGTAAGATACGCGATCTCGGAACAAGCGGATCTTCAATTATTTACACCGAGAGTACAGCGGATCTCGACTCTGCGTCTGACCAGTCCGGCATAGTTGAGTCTTCAAATATAAAGCTTACAAGCAATGAGGATTTCTACTATTCAGTCGATCTTGAATCCGTAGATGTCATCACAGAAGAACTGATACCCGGCGAATATGCGGATATTGATCTTACGGTATTCAACAATTCATCAAAACCGCTGGACGGTTTTTCAGTATCATTCACCAGCGCAGATGGCAGATTTATACATACCGAAGATGTAGAATGTGATATTGACTCCGGCGAAACTGATGTCATACGTGTAAAGCTCCCTGTTCCGGAAAAGCTTGAAGACCTCCCGGTAAAAGTAAAGATCTCGGGCATAAAAGAAAACACCGGCAAATTAGACAGCAATTCAAAGTACATTGACATGATGCCGTCCCCGCTTGAGCTGGAGGCAGCTAATGTAATAGTTGACGATAAGCCGATGTTTGAAGTAGATGTCACAAATGTCAGCCGGCTCGAAACGGGTGCACGCATCGAGTTCACCGACGATGACGGAAAGCTGCTGCACACTGAGAAGATAGATAATCTCAGCGGTATGGAAGATCAGTCCGTTTTCGTTGATCCGGCATTGCTTCTTCCTTCCGGAGAAAGCTTCGGAATGGTAAATGTGACCGTCTATCCGAACAACAGCACGATCATTTCAGACAGCATCTGTGAATATGTTTATCTCAACGATACCGAGGATATGCATACAGTCACATTCTATGATGAAGATATAAACCTTCTTTCAACACAGCTGGTCGAAGACGGCGATGACGCAGATATCGAAGAATTTCCGAGCGGAAGCTTCTTCTATGACCTTCTTAATAAAGAGCTCACGTCTGCACCTTCGGGCATTACCGAAGACAAGTACTATATGCTTGTAAACGACTCTTCTCTGGTAAGCGTACATTTTGATGCAAACGGCGGCTCGCGCGCACCTGCCGACCAGGTACATCTGATCGGTGACACGGCGGAATTGCCGGAGTCTGATCCGATCAGGACCGGATATACATTTAAATTCTGGTCAGCAGACGGAACAAGCAAATATGATTTCGCATCGCCGCTTACTGAAAATATCACTCTTAAAGCCATTTATGATGTAAATAGATACACAATAACGTTTAATACAAACGGCGGCACGCAGATCTCCCCGATCACGCAGGACTACGGCACTCCGATAAAGGCTCCCGCAAATCCGACAAGGACAGGATATACTTTTGCCGGGTGGGATAAGCCGATACCGAAAACAATGCCTGCCGGGAATATGACGATCACTGCGATTTGGAAAGCTATTTCACCATACAGTGATATTCCGGTATATATCCCGACGATAAAACCCGACGTAAAACCCACCACAACAGATACTACAGGCACAACGACCGGTACTGCAGCCAAAACCATTGACATCTCAGATTATAATATATCGGGTGTAATGAGCGAAATAAACGGAAGTACACTGAAATGGGATAAGATCCCCGGAGCATCAGGTTATTCACTGTATATCAAGGCTGACGACAAATATGTGTTTGTACAGGATCTCGGAAATACTGATAAAGCAGATGTTGTCCTCGCATGGAACGGCAGATACTATGTATCAGCCGGTAAGGATTATACGATCTACAAGTACAGTGCAAAGACCGGAAAGTTCGTAAAGACCGGAACGTTGAAAGCAGAAAAGATCGACAGCATCATAAAAGCAAACAATGTTACTATCGACTATATGGTAAAATACACGGTAAACGGCAGGGAATCTGCGGAGAAAGATTCTTACAAGGTTTCAGTGAAGATCTACTATAAACCGGCTCTGAGACTGACTTCAGACAATCAGGACGGCAAAAGCAGCATAGCGATAAAGTGGAACAAAGTCCCGGGTTCGACCAAGTACAAGGTTTATAAGTATGTAAACGGAAAACTGAAGTTCCTGACCGAAACCACAAAACGTTCTGTACTCATTATCGGTACCAAGCCGGGCAATGAATACACTTATGCCGTAAAAGCATATGTTGACGGCAAGTGGACAGATGTCTATGAGAGTGATCTTGCGTCCGTGACCGCAAAGTAAATGACCGACCGGTACGTGCATTGCACCGGAAAAATAAAAACAAACTGACCTCGTTATTATACGGGGTCAGTTTTATGTTGGTATTTCTTATGGGTTTTTAGAGGTTCCCTTATATCTGCAAACGATCAGATGTCAAAGAATCCAAGCGTACTGAGCATATCTATCACCTTTTCAAGGTAGTCCATATCGGTGATCGACCAGCGCACTCCAAGCCTGTAAAGCGCCTGTATCGTAAAGCGATTCTCACACGGGATCTCTTTACGAACAGCATCATCAGTCAGATCATAGTCCACAAGCGGCGAGATAGCAGCATTTATTTCATCATTTGCCAGTCCGCTTGAAAGTCTGCCTGCAAATTCTTCATCATTCACCATTTCCAGATGTATTCCGCAGTGTTCCATAGCAGCGATAACATCTGCCATATACACTGTGTGTGAGTTATAAACATGGAACACATTGAATCCGGAAGGGGTTCCCGCCAGCTTCACAATGCACATTGCTGTCTCGTCGATCGGGGAGAAGTCAACCTGTTCATCCATTCCGGAATACGGGAAGCATCCGAGTGCAACATAAGCGCGGAGCGAATTCATAAAGCTGTTGGTACGGAAATTGATCTGGAACTCACCGTCCTCCTGACGGCTCATCAGATTGCTGACTCTCATGATCTTTGCATCAAGACCTTCTGCAACAGCATTCATTATCATTTCTTCCGCAAGGTATTTGGTATGAACATACGCATTCGACACTGTATCCTGACCTATGTGCAGACGGTCCTCCGTCAGTGTTCTTTCTGTTTTCCTGCCCTTGAGAGCTTCTCCGCTTATCGAAACGGTTGAAACGTGTATAAGGCGTGCCTTTTTCTTCTGGCAGAGATGTATCAGATTTTCAACACCGTCCACGTTGACCTTTTTCAGCACATTAAAGTCCGCAAAATGCTTTACAATTGCAGCACAGTTTATCACCGTATCAAAGTCACAGCTGTCAAGTGATGCTATACCTTCTGCATCGGTGATATCACAGTCAATGACACTGATCCTGTTTCCGAAAAGATCCTCATAAGCGTTGTCAAAGTAATAAAACAGCTGTAAACGGAGTCTGCTTTCCGGCGAAATGTATGTTTTGGGTGTCTTTTTGCTCTTGACAAGACAGGTGATCCTGCATGAACTGTGTTCAATAAGCTCTTTCAGTACGTGTATTCCAAGGAATCCGGTAGCGCCTGTAAGCAGTACATTTCCGATGCCGTTATCGACTATTTCGTTCACATACTCCGATCTGTTGTGGGCAAGCAGCTTTTCTGACGTTGACGGTTCTTCGCGGGGCGTTTCCTCGCTCTTATCAGAAATTTCCACCTTACTGTTCATTCTGCCGGATATCTTCTTCTCCAGTTTCTCGACCGTCTTTGTGTCGAAGATATCCTGATACTCAATGGGGATATTACGAACCATTGCACCCATGAGTATCTTAGCCGCCGAAAGTGATGTTCCGCCGAGCTCAAAGAAGTCATCGTCTATGCCGACTTCCATTCCAAGAGCCTTTGCAAACAGCTCGCAAAATGTCTTCTGAAGTTCATTTTCAGGCTGTCTGATCTCTCTTCTGATCTCCGGTTTGTTAATTTCGGGCAAAGCCTTCTTATCAACCTTGCCGTTTGCTGTAAGCGGCATAGCATCGAGCTGCATATATGCCTGCGGCACCATGTACGCTGTCAGATATTTTGAAATATGTTCACGCAGCGAAGCAATGTCCACCTGTTCATCTGCGGTGAAATATGCAGCAAGGTAATCCGTTTCGCCGTGCGCAACGATAACAATATTTGAACGTATCGTCGGGTATGTTCCGATCACATTCTGAATTTCGCCGAGCTCAACACGCAGTCCGCGCAGCTTCACCTGATCGTCCATTCGTCCGTGGAATTCTATATTGCCGTCTTCACGGATTCGCACAAG
>CAMOKN010000112.1 GCA_946617595.1 uncultured Clostridia bacterium | reverse complement strand
TCGTGCAGCGGTGCGCGCCTTTGGAAACCTTCTGAACGACTTCCTGTCGTTGCTGGCGCAAGTCAAGGAATTTCTGTGCAAGATGACGGAATATTCTGCAAGCAAGCGCTGTGCGTCTATTTGTGCGGTATTGCCTTAAATTTAATGCGAAGCGAGCAGCTTTTATGCGCGCATATAAGGCAATCAAAGCGGTCCCCCGATCTCAGGCGCAGCGACTTCTTACACTGCTGAGGTCGAATAGCCTGTGAATGCATAAAGAGCAAGAGACAGGATACCGACATATACTATCATTATAGGGTAACCGCGGAAGGCTGCCGGTACAAGGGGCGAATTGAGTCTTCCCGCCGCAGTATAGAGCAGATAAGCCGCAAACAGGAATCCTATTCCCGTACCTAAACCGTATCCGATGTACGAGAAAATATCATTTCCCTGCTGTGAGCAGAGGAAGAGCGCTCCTACCACCGAGCAGTTGAACACCGACAGATGAACGTATTTTTTCAGAGACTTGAAAAATTTCGGGAAAAACCTCCATATTATCACAAGCGTGGATATATATACGATACCGATTATAAGAACATATATCAGCGGCATCAGTATGCGGTAATTCTCGATATTTCCGATAACTGTGTCAACCACCCATATCAGCGGAGCCGATACTGTAGTGGTATATGTTATCGCAGCCGAGAACCCGAACATATTCTCCTTTTTTCTTGAAGCGTACAGCAGCACGTTTACGCCGAGTGCGCGTTCAAGTATCGAATTCTGAACGAATATTGCGATAAGTGCGGTGGACACGATGTTAAGAAATATTTCCATTTTCGTCCTCCGTGCTTATTTTTTCGGTTGCAGGCTGATCTTCTGCGCTGTCGTCAGTCTGCTCAGGACTATGATCTTCCGCAGGCTTTTCCTCCGGCAGTATCTCCTGTCCTTCGGCGATTATTGCCTCAAGAGCTTCGAGGACATCGTTGTTGCTGAGAAATTCCATATCCAGCAGCTCGTTTATATTCTTTGTCTTTTTAACGGCAGCTCTGTATATCCTGATCTTCTCCTTTTCGGATCTGTGTCTGCCGACCAGAAATTCTCCCATATCCTCGGCGTATTCGGTAAGAGTCTCCTCGCCGTCATCTTTTGCGGCATGGTTTTTACGGAAATTATAAATCGCTCTGAACAGTCCGGCTCCGATCCCCACAAACAAGAATCCACCGAATGTTGTTTCCAGCGCGGGTATCTCGAACAGAAGCGGCACTTCTGCACCGCCGATCTTTCCGGAAGCGAGGTATTCTCTCAGTATCCCCGTAACGGCGCAGGCAATGTCGAACCCGACGATAAATCCCGTAACGTCCTTGAACATATCTCCGGGCGTTTCGTGATAAAAACGCGTCTCTGTTTTTGAAAGTATCAGGGCATTTGTGATAAGAACAGGCAGATATACTCCGGCGGACGCGATAAGCTGCTCGCCGAATATCGCCTCGGCAAGAACAGCCGCAGGAATATAGAATATCGCCGCAGCTATCGTATAGAGGATAACTCTGATCGTATATACTATCGTTCTCGGGATAGCGCGGCATAATATTATCGAAGGAAAAGAAACGAACGAGAAAACAAAGCATACCGCAAGGCTTTTGCCGAGCGATGTGCAGCAGGCGATGACCGGTGCCAGCAGCATACCGCTCATGAACACCATATTCTGTTTTAAGAGCCCGTCTTTTAAGTTTATCCGTTTTTCCATGATTTATGATTACTGACCTTGTTTGTTATTTTTCTGTTCCGAACGTTTTCTCGGCTGTTTGATTATGTGAAACGGCGCGGATCGCTGTTCTTCAGTCTTAGGAGCAGCATCTTTGTGTCGTCCGAGCATGCTGCGCATTGCGTTCATGTAGTTGTTTTCGTTTTCTTTTATCTGCTTTTTGCGGATAAGGTCGTCTTTTTTGCGCTTTATGCGGCGGTTATCGGCGTATCTTGTAATAAAATTGGTTTTTTTGCGATTGATTTTTGTTACCTTATTGTCTATCGGCGGCATATCGTAGTTCGTCGGTGGAACAATAATTTCCATAGTATCGGTGAGTTTCGGCTTCTTGTTTTTCTCCGCGTCGCTCCTGAGTTTCTCATATCGTCCCATATTCTTGTGCATATATGCGAAAAGCCTGCGGAACTGCCGTCCGAAATATGCACAAAGGTCATCGAGGCGCAGCGAAAAGGCATTTGCAAGCAGCAGTACGAATATGAATGAACCTTCGACCTTTCCGAAATGTCTGAAAAGGCAGCCTATAATGCCGATCACTATACCATATACTATTTTTCCGGGAATAGTTTTTGGCAGGGTCTGGGGGTCACTTGCGAGGAACACGAATCCGAACAGCAGGTAGCCTGCCGAAAGCTCAAGCAGCAGTGTGTCCCCGATATTTGAATATACCGGAAACAGTGCAGTGAGCGCGCAGTACGAGCCGAGTCCGAATGCCGTTATCAGCGGAGACATCGAACGTCTGAGCAGCAGACAGACACCGCATACCGCGATCACGAGTATATGAGTCGTTCCCATAGGTCCGGCGAAGCTTCCGAGCATTATTGTCTGGAACGTGACGGCAGGAGCGGTGCCGAGCTTCAGCAGATAGCTTTCCAGTCCCGATACGAGGGGGACTCCCGCATCTCCCCAGACCTGCGGCTGAGTGCCGTAAGCGGGGTATGACAGCATATCATTCGGGAAGCATATTATCAGGAAAGCGATAGCAACGCAGGTCGGATTGAAGATATAGTTATCCTTTCCTCCGAAGATATGTTTTACCGCAATTGCCAGCAGTGCGCCTCCCGCAACTATCCCATAATGCACCGAAGCCGGCATCATCAGTGCGATGCACAGCCCGGAGGCGATAGTCGAGAGATCCTTCGGGTTATAGGTCTTCTTGGTCATTCCGCAGAAGATCATATCCGCAAGAACGCAAACAAGAACAGAACCGAGACAAACCACAAGTGCCCGTATGCCGCTCTGCCAGATGCTCATTCCCATGAGCGCGGCAAGACATACAAGCTGGTCGCCGTATATGGATCTCTGCTTGCGCATTTTCTTGGGCAGCTGCAGATCATAGGTTTTTACATCGCTGTCAAACTTGTCCAGCAGTTCGTTAGTGTTATCAGACATAGGCTCCTTTGATAATATAAAAAAATTTGTGAGGTAATGCAATGTATTACGATGCACTCAGCAGCAACACCGTAAAGATCACTCTTACCAGAAAAGATATGAGCGATTATTCAATAAAAAGCGAAAGTCTTCGTTCGCGCAGTGAGGAGTCAAAACGCTCGCTCACGAGATTCCTTAAAAAATTTCAGTCCGAAAGTTCTCTGTTTCAGGATCAGAGTGCCGAGAGACTTTTTCTTGAAGCTTTTCCGCAGGACGACGGCGGCTGTGTGATGTACGTATCGACACTTGGCATAGAGCCGCTTGGTGTGAGCGAACCGGTAAGGCGCACGAGAACGATGATGTGCAGCGCCGGAAGCTTTTCGGATATCGCAAGGCTCGGAGCGTGTATTGCCGGTAAAACGTCATCGTCTGTGCTGTGCAGATATTCGGGAAGCTATTGCCTTATCGTCAGGACCTCTGCCGTTAACTGTGCCGAAGTATCGCGGCTGATAGAGGAATACGGTGAGCTTTCTGAAGACCCTACCGATATAGCTTGTGCCGAAGAGCACGGAAATATTATCTGCGCCCGCAATGCTGCAAGGGTCATATCTGAGCTTTTGTGAGAACTCTCAGGCTTTTCTCAGCGCTTCAACTGCTTCATGCATATCGTCCGCACGGAAAAGATATGTTCCGGCGACAAGCACGTTTGCGCCGGCATCTTTTACGAGCTTTGCGGTCATATTGTTGATGCCGCCGTCAACCTCTATGTCGATGTACGGCGCTGCGTCTCTTACAGCTTTTATTTTACTGAGGGTTCCGGGAATGAATCCCTGACCTCCGTAACCGGGTTCGACCGTCATCACGAGTATCATATCGGCTTTTCCGATGTACGGCATTACCGAGGAAATATCCGTTTCAGGCTTTACCGCGATTCCGGCGCGCATACCGAGTGAGTGTATCTCTTCGATCATTCTGTCCGGGTCGCACTTGCTCTCGATATGGAATGTTATGTTATCCGCACCGGCTTCGGCAAACAGATCTATCTGCCTCTGCGGTAACTCTACCATAAGGTGAACATCACAGAATGCTCCTGAATATGGCTTTACAGCGTGCAGCACCGAGCTGCCGAATGTAATGTTTTCTACAAAATTTCCGTCCATTACATCAAAATGCAGCCATTCGGCTCCGCTTGTGTCAACTCTGCGGACGGTAGTCCGGAGATCCGACAGATCGGAGTTCAGTATAGATGCCGATATAATTGTAACGGGCTTTTTTTCTGTGATATCCATTCGGGCATAGTTCTCCCTTATAATAGTGTAACATTAAGGCTATACCGCGCAAAGAGCGTGCGGTGATTGCACGTCAGATTGTACAGGAATGACGCATGGCTTTTGAAGGTTTCTCTTTTGCGCGCATCGTGCGCGCCTTTGGAAACCTTCTGAACGACTTCCTGTCGTTGCTGGCGCAAGTCAAGGAATTTCTGTGCAAGATGACGGAATATTCTGCAAGCAAGCGCTGTACGTCTATTTGTGCGGTATTGCCTTTATTGAACTTTAAGTAATTGCTGTCTGTAAGCCTCGCCGTATTTGGAAAAGCTTCCCTTATATATCCTGCCCTCTGAAAGTATCGAGGACAGCCACAGGGGCATTGCGCCCTGTACTTTGACTTCAAGTATCGTCCACCCCTCTTTGAGAAGCGAGATACCTTCCATAGACTTTGTAAGTGTCAGATCATCTGCGCGATAACGCGGATTCTGATCTATCGTGAGCCGAAGATCTCCGTCCGGTTCAAAATATGCTGTGCGGTCATATATTATCAGACAAGCCGGAACAAGTGTCCTGTAAAAATCCCTGAATGTCGTTATTTCCCGGTTTATCTGACCTCCTGCGCATATATCTCCTTCGCCTGCAAAGAACCTGTTCACCAGCGGGATCGTTGATTCGACTCTTCGCTTATATACTATCCCGTATGCTTTCCGTTTCAGTTCCAGATAGACCGGAGAACTGTCCGTAGCGATACCGTATGACCGCAGCCTTATCTTTTCCTTAAACGCAGGCTTTTCCACGCTCGTCCTTATAAGCTGGAACGTCGGGGTGTCATAATACAATGATGCTATCGAGCATAGTCCGTACTTATCGACCTGCATATGACCGACGAGCTTCTCACGGAGGTATTCCGTCTGTTCGGCGCTCATGAGATACTTAAGCTCATAACGCTTCATTACTGTAATTGCCACAAGATCACCCCCGATTTACAATGCTATTTTCAGTGTGAATATACCGCCGCTCACAGATGCGGAAACTCTGCCGTTATGAGCTTTTACTATATCTTTCAGATAAGCGAGCCCGAGTCCCGGAGCATCGCTTCCGTCGCTGTTTTCAAGTTTTGTGAAACGGTCGAACACCTGATCCGCCGTGCCGTCAGGAAGCTTCGCATCGTTTGAAGTTTCGAGAATGATGCGCTCACCTTCTCTTTTCAGGCTGAATACTGCCTTTGAGATCGAATATCTGAGAGAGTTGTCGATCAGCTCATCTATCATACGCTTCATAGCTTCGGGATCAGCGGAAAGTGTTATGTCCGAGGAAATATCTTCTTCGAGCTGTATGCCCTTAGCCGCAAACCGTTCGGCGCTGCTGTCAAGAGAAGATCTCAGGAAATCCGAAAGCACTACCTCTGCCGGTCGGCTTTCGCCTTCATCGAAAATTCCCATGCTTCCGAGCTTCTCTACAAGCACGTTCATCTTCTTCACCTGACGGCGGATAGATACTGTCTGTTCATCAGGACCGTGTCTGCGCTCGATAAGCTCGGTATTTGCGTTTATTACCGTAAGCGGGAGGCGGAATTCCTTATCCGCGTCGGAAATAAATTTCTTCTGCTTTCTGTCGGCTTCTTCAAGCGGTGAGAACACTTTTCGTCCCACAACCATGAGTGCGAAGAAACTGAGTATCAGGCATACCACATCGCCTATTGCCGAGATTATGAGGATACGGTAGCACGGCAGAAGCTCACGTCCCTGATCTATCACGGTCACATACGTGAGATCGTTTTCGGGATTACTGTAAACACGATAACGGTATGTTCCCTGTGTCCAGCCTGTCTGCATTCCGAGAAGACCGGCTGCCCAGCTAACAGCCTCTTCCTCGGTTACCGCTGACATCTGGAACGCCACTGTTTCTACTTTCTGACCGTCCTTTGAGAACGCGAATGTGAAATAACGCACCGACGCTTTCATTTCCGGAGAACCGGGACCCATAGGACCCATTCGTCCGAATCCGTTTCGGTTCATCTGCTCCGGCTGACGCTGAGGATCTTCAGCACCGTTCATCGGATTTGCCCCGAATGCACCTCTGCGTTCTGCAAGCATCTGAGTTATCATATCAGCATCTTCGGATGCCATTGTGAAATTCACACCGTTGATGATCGCAAGCAGCGCCGTAAGAACTATAAATATTGCAAGGACTGCGTACAGTCTGAATTTTTTTGCAGCTTTATTCATTTTCCATCACCAGCTTAAACCCTTCCTCAGATCTGTATTTTATGCGCGCTCTGCTGCCCACTGCGGCTAATTTTCCGTTCAGAGCGCTTATACTTGATCTGCTGTTCATATTAAAATTTCCACCGATTGCCGCAGCCTTCAGAACGTCTATTTCTTTTGATGTCAGCCGCGCGCCGTTATTTATGCGGAACCCGCTGACATCTACCTCGATATCCGCAAAACTGAGTTTTTCGTCAGAAGAAGCCTTCGCACAGACTTCTTTGATGTTATCTATAATTTCGTCAGGTGAGAAGGGGTACAGCATATATGAATTAGCAAGCGGATCGCCGCTGAGAAGCCCGACCGTTACCGGCTTTCCGGTAAGTACCGTCACAGGAATGTTTTTCTCGTTAAGGCGTTTTACTATCAGTTTATGATCCACACGCGGAAGATCGCTGTCGATCACCGCCGCGTCAAAGCTCTGCTCAGACAGAAGCGACAGCGCCTGTGTTCCGTCAAATGCAGTCACCGTCTCCCCGAAAGCCTCAGAAAGTATCACACGGTAACATTCCAGCAGATCTCTGTCTGATGCCGCAAACAATATCTTCATAACGTCCCGTCTCCTTTGTTTTCCTTTTATGTGCATATTATAATACATAAACCTAAAGCCAACTTAAAGTATTGCAGTTTTCATAAATCTGTCACAGAATATAGGCTATACCGCACAAAGAGCGTGCGGTGATTGCGCCGTCAGAGATTTCGTCAGATTGTACAGAAATGACGCAGGCTTGCTGGCGCAAGTCAAGGAATTTCTGTGCAAGATGACGGAAT
>CAMOKN010000111.1 GCA_946617595.1 uncultured Clostridia bacterium | reverse complement strand
GTTTGACGCAGTAGACGGTCACGGCAGGAAGCCGTGGTATTGCCGCCAAAAGCGCGCAGGACGCGCGCATGCAAAGCGGCATAAAGTGGATTGCTCTTTTTCTCTCAAATTGGGTTTTTAGAGGTTCCCTTATTTCATTTATTGACATTTCATGTAAAATATGATATCATAGCCGTAGGTTAGTGTATGCTAACGATATCAGGGATCACTTTTCCGATATTTGTATTTAACTGACAGGAGTGAATATATATGAATGAAGTAATACATGGAATACTGATACCTTTTCTGGGAACATCTCTCGGTTCTGCCTGTGTATTTCCGATGAAGAACACACTGAGCATCAGAGTACAGCGTATTCTTACCGGATTTGCAGCAGGAGTTATGACCGCCGCAAGTGTATGGAGCCTTCTTATTCCTGCTATCGGACAGAACGAAGAAAGCATGGGAAAGCTCGCATTTGTACCGGCAGCAGTGGGATTTCTTATCGGGATCACATTTCTGCTGCTGCTCGACAGACTGATACCTCATCTCCACATGAACAGCGACAAGGCTGAGGGGCTGAAAGCAAAACTGCCGAAAAACATAATGATGCTGCTCGCCGTGACTCTGCACAACATTCCCGAAGGAATGGCAGTGGGCGTTGTCTATGCCGGATATCTGTACGGTGGAAGTGAGATCACCGCAGCCGGAGCGCTTGCCCTTTCGCTCGGTATCGCTATACAGAATTTTCCGGAAGGCGCGATAATCTCTATGCCGCTGAAAGCTGAGGGAATGAGCAAGCCCGGTGCGTTCATCTCCGGTGTGATCTCCGGGGCGGTGGAGCCTATCGGAGCACTCATAACGATAGCGGCAGCGGGATTTGTGATCCCCGCAATGCCGTATCTTCTGAGCTTTGCAGCCGGCGCAATGATCTACGTCGTAGTGGAAGAGCTTATCCCGGAAATGTCATCAGGCGAACATTCAAATGTAGGGACCATTTCCTTCGCGGCAGGATTTGTCACTATGATGATACTTGATGTCGCGCTCGGCTGAAAAAGAATTGCCTCTTATCTGAGGGTTATATTCTGAGTTCCGGCAGGAACGGTCACATAGTTCTTATCCGCGATCATCTTCGAGAACGAGAATGTGTTGTATTCCGTCGCATACTTCGCGTATCTGTCAGAAACGTCATCAAGCGGAGTCTCGCCGTCCCACATATTGTAGATCGTATTATCCGGTGCTATCATAAGTTCCATATACTGCCCGCAGTACACGAATGCAATTTTCTTATCCGGATTTTCAGAAAACATCTTCGTTTTCATCGCCCAGCCTGTTCCCCCGGCAGAGGGAGTACAGTGTATTTCCCCGTCATATCTGAACAGTGTGACTTCTCCGATTATTTTGCTGTCGGTAAATACCGGCAGCGTCACGAAGTCGAGCGATACTGTGTTATCGTCGGTCTGTAGGTGGCTGTAACCGACAAGCGAAATGTTTATATCGCCTGCGCCCGGAGTTTCAAGTCGGATAAATGAAGCTATATTCACTTTCTCACGCTCGATAAACGCCTTTATTTCGTCGGCAGTTATTACTGTTCCGGTAAATGAAACATCGGCATCGGAAAGTATTATTTTTCCATCATCGCCATATTTCGTGTCACCGCCGGAATAGGATTCGTCTGGCTGCGCTGTGTCACCGTCCGCTGTCGGCGGCGAATATGAAGCAATATACTGCTGCATATAATTTGTACCGAGCAGGAATCCTGTTCCTATAAGCATTACAGCCGCAGCCGCTCCTGCTGCAATATATATCGGCTTGCGTGTTCGCCTGTAATTCATTGCTTCTTCTATCAGGCTGTCGTCAATGCAGTCGATACCGTTCATTATCCGGTCATTCATCATAAATGCCCTCCTTTCGCAGATAGTCTTTGAGCCTGCCGCGCATACGCATCAACAGCGCATTCACAGCATTCTCGGTCATTCCGCAGCGCTTTGAGATCTCCTTCGGACTGTCGAAAAACCAATACCGCCGCACGAATACAACGCGGTTGACCTGCCGTTCGCTTTGCAGGAACTCGCTTATTTTTGCTCCAAGCTCCTTTGAGCTGCACATCTTCTCTACGTCGGCATTGCCCGCAAGCCCGTCAAGCTCATCAAATGATACCTGCACATCGGGATTACGCTTAGCCGCGTGGATATGCTCGTACTTTTTGAGCGCAAGGTTCTTCACGATCCTGCATACGAACGCCGCGAAATGCTCAGGACGCTTCGGCGGGATATTGTTCCACACAGCGAGATATGCGTCATTGGTACATTCCTCCGCGTCGGAGCTGTCATTCAGGATATTACGTGCAATGCGCATACACAGCGTGCGGTATTTCCTGTCAGTCTCTGCTATCGCATTCTCGGAACGCTCCCAGTACAGCGAGATTATTTCCGTATCCTCCACGGCGGTTCACTTCCTTTCACTTAATAAGTACGGATTTTGACGATGTTCATTACGGAGATCATGTAAAAATTCATTACAATTATACATCAGTTCCGGGTTTTTGTAAATAATGTGTCCTCAATAACTGCCTTTTGGCAGTTATTGGCTGAAAATCTGCAAAACAGATTTTCAGATGTTGTGTAAATGCGCCTGCGGTGCATTTACACAACGGACACATTCCTTGAT
>CAMOKN010000110.1 GCA_946617595.1 uncultured Clostridia bacterium | reverse complement strand
ATGCAGGTCTGCAAAGCGCCGAGGGGAATGAAAAAGAAGGTCTGCCACTTGTAATACAGACCGAGAACCGTCACCGCCTGATCGGAAAAGCCCGAAAGTATCAGCTCCAGCCCGAATATGTAAAATGTGTACGCAGCCTGCATCAGTATATTCGGCATTCCCATGTGGTAAATGCGGGCTGTGTATTTTCCGAAAACTTTCAGTTTCGGCGGTTTGCGGCAGCCGCCGAACATCACCACAAGCGCCGCGACTGTCTGTCCGGCGACGGTAGAGACAGCTGCGCCCGCAATGCCGAGCTCCGGTATCGCGCCGAAACCGAATATGAGCAGCGGGTCAAGCACGATGTTCACGACTGCCCCCAATATCTGTGCCGCCATTGGCAGCTTCATCTTTCCCTCGGCTTGCAGCACCTTCGTCCATACGCTTTCGGTGAACAGTCCGAGGCTGAATACGCACACTATGCGTCCGTAGGTCACAACATCATCAATGACTGCCGGGGAGCTTGTTGAAAGGTTTGCATACAGCGGCATCAGCGCACCGAAAACTGCCGCGAACAACACCCACATTATCACCGCAAGCGGTGCCGCCATTCCCGCCGCATCGCGGGCGTGGCTCTTTTTGTGCAGTCCGTTGAAGAACGACATCGCGGTATTTATCCCGACACCCGTGCCGACTCCGAGCGCTATCATAAGCAGCTGGAGCGGGTACACTATCGAGAGTGCGGTCAGACCGGTATCGGAATATCTGCCTATAAAAAAGCTGTCGATTATGTTATACAGCGCCTGAATGAGCTGTGCCGCCATTACCGGCGGCGCAAGGCGGAAAATCAGCTTCCATATACTTGTGCTTCCGAAATCGGGAAGCTCACGTTTTGTGTGTTTCAACTTATCCTCTCCCACACGATCATGATATTATCCCGAACATTCCCATAGTTCCGCTCAGCTTCGTGCTGTTCCGTAAGATACCTCCGGATCTATAAACTATGACGGTGTCACAATATCCGATCGGTTTATATTACATATTTTTCTTTCTCAGTAATGCCACCGCTGCGTAGTGCAGTATATCAAACTCTGCGGGTGCGATCTCGGACAGCAGCTTCTTATGTTCCGATTCCCATGCGGCTATACGTTCTTCCGGCAGCGAGGCTCCTATACCGCGGCAGGCTTTCATTCTGCCGTTCCAGCTTTCCGCGGTAAAATGCACATTCAGCTTGTATTCGTCGTGATAAGTGAGCTCAAAATGATCGCCGTAGCAATCCGGAATATAGATCGGGTGAACTGTCTCGCCGCAGCCCGTCCATTCGGGATTGTATTTAAGCACCAGCTGTTCGCTCGCTCCGGCTATCCTGTCCTCATACGGGAGCCATGCCATATAAAGCACAAGCATCTGACCCGACGGTTTGAGGATATTGCTAAGATCGGATACTATGTGTTCGTGGTCAAAATACCAGATGCATTGACAGGCTGTTATGATATCAAATGTATTATCGGGGAAATCCAGCTTTTCGGCCGGCATAACATGATAGCTGATATCCATTCCTTCCGACAGCATTTTCGCCTGCGCTATCTGATTTTCGGAGATGTCGGTGCCTGTCCATTCAGCTCCGTATCTGTACATATTCCTCGGCAGTACACCCGTTCCGGTGCCTATATCGAGTACCTTCTGCCCCTTTACGCATAACCCGAGCTGCAGAATTCTGTCATAGAATTCCTGCGGGTATATGTCACGATACCTGGCGTAATCCGATGATGTTCTGCCAAAATCAAAGGTTTTGCCGCCGTCAATATTGTCGATCTTAATACTCATACTTTTCCCCTGATATGTCTTTTATCGTTATCTAATTGTACCCCCAAAAGGCGTATTTGTCAAGGGAGCCGGGCGATATTAAGCAAGCTGAATTTTACAAAGAATCGCCCTGCCGAAGCTTGAACCACAATGGACAAGTTCTGACTATCTGCTTTGCAGGCATCATAACCCAGCTTGCCAATCATATAGTTGACGGTAAAAAGCCGGAGCCAAAACATTATAAAAAACATCAGCCCTCAAGACTGGGCTTGAAGGCTGCTATAATCTGAAAAAGGCTTACCGAGAGATCCGGGATACCTATAATGATATCACTTTTTTCTTAAGTTGCAGATAGTGGACAAAAATGGATACAGACTCAGCCAGCGGCTTCTTTTCCGAGACCTGCTTTGTGCATAATCCATACAGCCGCCAGAAATGACCCCTGCGAGCAGGCATTCACCGTCTGCGCCAGCCAGTTCATCGCCTCTGTACCGAAATCACGCGATGACAGGTAACCCATGCCGAGGCTCAGGATATATGATATGACCAGCATCACCGTTGCAGCAGGCTTTTTGAGCTTTGCCGCATATATGCCCAGAGCTATGTACATACAAGTCTCGCCGATGATCATGAGTCCTACGAGTGCCATAGGTGGCAGGAAAGCATAAGTCCTGTATTCTTTATTTTTCTTTTTGCGTGAGACGAGGGACAGCAGCAGCCCTGCACCTGCAAGCAGGAACCCAAGGGACTGATTCGGGAAGAACTGTCTGCTCATCCACTCTATATCCCCAATCCCAACCGCACACAACAGCTTGTAATGTGCCTTTATAAAGCCGGCAGCCACTGCCAGCACTATTCCTGTCAGATAGAAAGATCTTGACGCGAAGCTCATCTTACCGCCGAGATCCTTCCATATCAGCAGATTGCCCGCCAGGAAAAGCGCCACAGGCAGAAGATCCATCAGCGCCATGGGGATACTGAATACATTCATAGGCTTACCTCACAACCTCAGCTATTATGTTTCCCGAAATGCATACCTTCCCCGCCACATAAAACGGGGCAAGCAGCGAATAGGGACCGCAGGTGGTCTCTCCGCTGTCTGTAAGGGTGCTGACCAGCACCACAGGCATTGGAAAGAACAGCAATGATGATAATATGCTCATTCATGATCTTTGAATCTCTCGATCAGGTCGGAGCATTCAACGGACTGACGAGAACCATCGAGAACTGCGTTGATAAGGCGAATGAGGCGCTGTCTTCACCGACAATGGATATTGACGGAAAGGAGATCGTTCCGGACAGTATGACGCTTACTGTCAGAAACGTGGTTTTTTCTTACGATACCAAAAAGATCATCGACGATATGTCCGCATTTTTTAGCCGTTTGTACTTTAATATAATATCACTTCTGTTTAGAAATGTCAATGTTTTTGGATATAATAAATGCTTGACATATTGGACTGAAAGTGTTATAATAATAAAGTTAGCGATTGCTAATATGCGAGGCATAAACAGACAGGATAGGTTCGGACAAAGTTTACAGAACCGTGAGAGCTCCTGATGCACGGGAACGGAGCAGAAATGTGACAGTGTAAAACTGTTTCCGGGAAAAGGCGCGGCTGTGAGTTAGTTTTGTCTAACGCAATCGAAGACAATAATGCCATTCCGGCATTAAAATAAAAACGGAAAGGAAATGTATTAAAATGAGTGCTTGGAAAAATGTTGCGTTGCTTGCGGGAGGATTTCTTCTCGGAACTGCGGGAGTTAAAATTCTCTCGTCGAAAGAAGCAAGAAAGGTCTATGCGCATACCACGGCGGCGGTGATCCGCGCGAAGGACTGCGTAATGACAAAAGCGACCGAAATACGCGAGGGCTGCGGGGACGTTCTTGCGGACGCCCGTGACATCAACGAGAAAAAAGCTGCTGAATGTCCGGAGACTATCGGGGACGAGAGCGAAGAGCCCGCCGACGAAACGGAGACGGCTGAGGAATGAAATGCAGCATTCTTCATGAATCGATCGGGCGGATAAGGGTACATATCGAGCGCGGAAAAATGACTCTCAGACAGGCAGATATTCTTGAATATTACCTGCGGTCGAAGCCGTTTGTCCGAGATGCTAAGGTATATGACCGCACCGGCGACGCTGTGATTTTTTATCGCGGCAGCAGGTGTGATGTTATTGCAGCACTGGCGAAATTCAGATATGACGATGAGAAAATAACTGCGCTCGTTCCGGAGCATACAGGCAGAGAACTTGACCGGCAGTTCGAGGACAGGCTCATTTTCCTGCTTGCGAAAAAGGCGGTTTCAATGCTGTTCCTGCCCAATAAAATACGCTTTGCGATCGCAGTGATAAAGTCTCTGAAATATATCGGAGAGGCGTTGAAATGTATCCTGAAGCGCGAAATGCGCGTGGAGATCCTTGACGCAACGGCGATAGCTGTCTCGCTTCTGCGCGGAGACAGAAAGACCGCTGCATCTGTGATGTTCCTGCTGAGTCTGGGCGAGCTTTTAGAGGACTGGACGCACAAACGTTCTGTCGATGACCTTGCCCGCACAATGTCGCTAGGCGTAGATAAAGTATGGTTGATAAAGAACGGAACAGAAGTTCTCGTCCCGATAAATACCGTTGAAGCGGGAGCGGAAATATCAGTCCGCACAGGCAGTATGATACCGCTTGACGGAGTTGTCACCGCAGGTGAAGCTGAGGTCAATCAGTCATCTATGACGGGAGAATCGATGCCTGTTCACAAGAAGCCCGGAAGCTACGTTTACGCGGGTACGGTCGTCGAGGACGGAAGCGTCACCGTGCGTGTTGACAAGACCTCCGGAAGCGGAAAATATGACCGGATAGTCAAGATGATCGAGGAGTCGGAAAAGCTGAAATCCAATGCCGAGAGCAAAGCTGCGCGGCTTGCGGATAAGCTCGTTCCGTACAGTTTCGGCGGCACACTGCTGACTTATCTTCTGACCCGAAATGCGACAAAGGCGCTTTCTGTCCTTATGGTGGATTTTTCCTGCGCGCTGAAACTTGCAATTCCTGTTTCTGTTATAGCTGCAATGCGGGAATGCGGTTCATACGGCATTACAGTCAAGGGCGGAAAATTTCTTGAAGCTGTTGCGGAAGCCGACACTATCGTGTTCGATAAGACCGGAACGCTCACCCGCGCTGAGCCGAGAGTTGCAAAGATCGTGACCTTCGGAAATAATGATGAAGCCGAATGTTTGCGGCTTGCGGCGTGCCTTGAAGAGCATTATCCGCACTCGATAGCGAACGCGGTCGTGAACGAGGCTGCAAAGCGCGGACTTCTGCACGAGGAGAAACATTCCGCGGTGCAGTACGTTGTGGCGCACGGGATCTCAAGCTCTATCGACGGTGAAAAGGCTGTCATCGGCAGCTATCATTTTGTGTTTGAAGACGAGGGTGTTACTGTTTCTGACGGCGAGAAAGACAAGCTTAACGAGCTGCCTGCCGAATACTCGCATTTATTTCTTGCAGTGGGCGGAAAGCTTGCCGCCGTTATCTGCATCGAAGATCCGCTGCGTGATGAAGCTGCCGACATTGTCACAAAGCTGAAAGAACTCGGCATAAAAAAGACCGTAATGATGACCGGAGACAGCAAGCGTACAGCCGAAGCAGTCGCGGCGGCTGTGGGAGTTGATGAGTATTATTGCGAAGTTCTCCCTGAGGACAAGGCGACGTTCATCAGACATGAACATACGGCAGGACACAGAGTAATAATGATAGGCGACGGTGTGAACGACTCGCCTGCATTGTCCGAAGCCGATGCGGGGATCGCGATAAGCACGGGCGCGGCGATAGCCCGCGAGGTAGCTGATATAACAATTTCCGCCGATGATCTGTACAGCCTGCTGAAGCTGCGGAAGATAAGCACCGCGCTGATGAAACGTATAGGCTTTAACTATCGCTCGATAATCGGATTCAATCTTGCGCTTATACTGCTCGGAGTAACAGGAGTGATGCCGCCTGCGACTTCCGCTTTGCTGCACAATTCTTCAACAGTAGCTATCGGCACAGCAAGTATGAGAAATTATCTGAAAAGTGATGACGAAGCAAGGTGAACTGATATGAAATACTTAGGAATGCCCGCGGGTATGTGGACGCTGTTCGGCGGTTCATTCCGGAATGCGCTGACAACCGTGCTGAACTTCGACAGCGGAACTGCGAAAAGCATTACCGCAAAAGCGAAGCAAAGATACAAAGAGATCATCGGAAGCCTGCCCGGATTTGAAAAGGGCGACCGTTTCAAAATGAACATTCTGAGCTGTGCAATGATCTCGGCATTCAT
>CAMOKN010000109.1 GCA_946617595.1 uncultured Clostridia bacterium | reverse complement strand
ATTCACGGCTCCCGGCGCTCATATCCTTGTTGTGGACGATACACCCGTAAATATCACGGTGTTCAAAAGTCTGCTGAAACGCACAGGCATAAGCATAGATGCTGCGGAGAGCGGCGAGGAGTGCATTCGTATGGCTTCATTGTCGAAATATGACATGATATTCCTCGACCACATGATGCCCGAAAAAGACGGCATAGAGACACTGGGCGAGCTTAAACGACTTCCGGACAACCCCAACGCGGAAACGCCGGTCGTCTGTCTTACCGCCAACGCGGTTTCGGGAATGCGCGAAATGTATCTCGAAGCGGGCTTCGACGATTACGTAACAAAGCCGATAGATCCGGACAGGCTTGAAACTGTGGTGCTTGCTTATCTTCCGAAAAACAAGATAATGCCGCCGGAGCCGGAACAAGATGAAGATGACAGTGCTTCCGTCATTCCGGAATTTATGTATCATATCGGCGAGATCAATATTCCGGAGGGCATAAAGCACTGCGGTTCCGCTGCGGCATACATCGATACGATAAAAGTATATTCCGAGACCGCAGCCGCAAATATCGAAGAGATCGAGAGTTTGTGGAGCAAACGTGATATCAGGCGTACCACCGTAAAGATACACGCTTTAAAAAGCACATCGAGGATAATAGGTGCGGACGGTCTCGGTGCTTTTGCGGAAAAGCTCGAAAAAGCAGGGAACGCGGGAGATACCGAAAGGCTTGCGGACGAACTGCCCCGCCTTTTGTCCGACTACCGCAGGCTCACGGAGAGGCTTGCCGAGATCGAGAAAAACGGCAGAGAAGAGGAGCTTCCTCTTATTTCCGATGAAAAGCTGCGTGATGCCTATACCGCGATGCTGGGTTTCTCGGATACTCTTGATTATGACAGTATGGCTCATGTCGTGGATATTCTTTCCGGATATCGTATTCCCGACAGGGAACTGCCGCGCTGGGAAAAGCTCAGAAACGCGGTAGTGAATTTTGATTATGAGCTTATACCCGATATTTTATCAGAAGGAGATGAATAAAGCGATGTCCCGCAAACTGATGCTTATAAGTCAGGGTGCGTCGTTTATGACCGATGCCCTCGTAAATAACCTCATTAGAGCCGGCACCGAGATCGTTTCCGTCACACCGTCGATAGCGGCAATAGGAGCACAAAAGGATAAAACGGACATAATACTTCTTTTCGCGTGGGACAATATACTGAACTATCCCGATGTACTTGTTTATCTGAAGGATATATGCGACAACGGAGACCTTGTGCTCTGCATCATCGGATACGAAAAGGAGCTTGCGGAAATACACAAGATCATACCCCAAAGAGTAATTATGCGCGAGTTCCTGCGTCCCTTTGAGGTAAAAGATCTCACCGCCGAACTTCTTAATGTGGTAAAGAATGCCGAGGAGCTGAAAAAGGGCAGGCATATCCTGCTCGTAGATGATGATGTGACATTTCTCAGGCTTATGCAGGAATGGCTTTCGATGAAATACAGGATCACCGCCGTTAAATCCGGAATGCAGGCTATAACATATATAGCGGTGCATACGCCGGATCTGATACTTCTTGACTATGATATGCCCATAACCACCGGACCTCAGATAATGGAAATGATACGAAGCGAGCCGAATTCAGCCGGAATACCGATAATATTCCTTACCGGAAAATCAGACAGGGAAAGCGTAATGAACGTTATGCGGCTCAAACCTCAGGGTTATCTGCTGAAATCAATGAGCAAGGAAGAAATAACCGCAGCTGTCGATAATTACTTCACAACAAAAAAATGGAATACCGTGCTCGGGTGATACGGTCGCAAGACAGGAATGAAAATGAAAATGAAAAGAACGATAAAAACAATTACCGCCGCCGCACTTACAGTTATTATGGCTGCCGGGATCGCGGGCTGTGCGGAAGAAAAAAATCCGGTCCCCGGAAAAGAGGGCTTCAAGCCGTCTCTTGACACGAATGCCGCATATACGATGAAGGTGGTGGGGCATTACAGTAATTTTGAAACACTTGAAGAAGAATTCAACCGGTTCACAGAGTATTACCCAAATGCCGTACTGACCTATACCGCGCTTGACAATTACAGCAAAAGCGGCAGCGGGATACTGTCGACCGCACTTGCGGGAAGCGAGGCTCCCGATATTTTCTTCACCTACCCGTGGATATACGACTGGCCCGACGGCGACAAGATCGCCGAAGCGTCGGAAGACCTGTCCGATCCGGCTCTGGGCATAGATCTTTCCTGCATCCGCAACAATCTGCTGGTCAGGGACGATGACGGAAGGATATTGAGTGTCCCGATCTACACTACCACATACGGTATGCTTGTCAATGAAAATATTTTTGAAAAAGAAGGGCTTACTGTCCCGCAGACTTATTCCGAGCTTGTTTCCGTATGCAGGGAGCTTAAAGACAAAGGTTATGCTTACCCGATAATGGGCTATAACAAGGGTACCGACCTGCTTGATCCGCTGTTCGATCCGTATTTCTGCGCACAGATACAGGCAGATAAAAAGGCTTTGAGCGATCTGAACGAAATGCGGGAGGGTGCGGGCGAATATATGCGGAGCGCTCTGGAGCTTGCCGCTGATTTTATGTCCTACGGCTTTATAGATGCCGAGGAGTGCAGCAAGCTTGAAAACAACTATGAAGCGGTCATTCTCCGTTTCTTTGAAGGAGATGTGCCTATGATGTTTGCAACGGGCAATACCGTATCGGGTACACAGAAGCGTGAATCAATGTCGGAAGCGTTCACCGCGAACCCATTCAGTTACAGCTTCTTTCCCGTT
>CAMOKN010000108.1 GCA_946617595.1 uncultured Clostridia bacterium | reverse complement strand
TCTCATTTACACTGCAAATGTAATCCCCCGGTCATACAGATCGGGGGATTACAGCTTTTCAAATAAGTAATGTGTCCTCAATAACTGCCTAAAAGGCAGTTATTGCACGACAGTCTGTTTCACAGACTGTCGTGCAATAACTGCCTTTTAGGCAGTTATTGAGGACACATTACTTATTTGAAAAGCTGTAATCCCCCGATCTGTATGACCGGGGGATTACATTTGCAGTGTAAATGAGATCAGAAGCTTTTTACGATAGGCTCTATCTGCTCTGCCATATTATCTATGTTCTCAAAGAGAACGCTCTTTGTAGTACCGAGTTCGTTTGCGCGTTCAATGTGGTTGCTTACGTTACGGTACTGTTCGCTGATACGCTCAAACGCACCGTTTACTTCGGAAAGTTCGGAAGTGGCATTGTCTGCCGCCTGTGTGATCTGATCCTGGACTGCATCGGCACCGCTTGCTGCCGTATTGATGCTGTCGAATGTGCTGTTTGCGGATTCGAGGTCATTCATGTTCTTGTCAAGAGCGTCAGTGGTCTTTGCGATACTGTCATTGAATCTGCCGGTATAGGAGTTGACCTTCTCGATAGCCTTATCAACTTCTGATACCATAAGCTTTATCTGTTCCGCAAGTTTCTTGACTTCTATTGCGACAACTGCGAAACCTTTGCCGTTTTCACCGGCTCTTGCAGCTTCAATTGAAGCGTTTATCGCCAGAATATTGGTCTGATCGGCAATTCCGGTTATGCTCTTGGTGTATTCGGCGATCTCCTTAACGGAAGAAACGAGACCTGTGAATATCTCATTCATCTCGCCGAAATCACTCTTTACAGCTTCGGAGCTTGCTCTGAGCGTATCCATGTGCGCCTGGGCGTCGCCGACTGTCAATGATATATCGTTCTTTACGTTTTCAAACTGACCTGCCGCATTGCCGAGGGAGCTGAAAACTTCGCCGAAATGGGTCATCTTCTGCTTGAGTTCTTCGTCACGCTGAAGAACGATGTCAAATGATTCCTGTATGCTGCGTATTTCCTCAAGGGAAGCGACTTCCTTCTTTGCAAGTTCCTTCTTCGATTCCTTGATGCTGTTTGAAATGCAGACAAGCGGGTAGTAATCCGGCTTGCTGCTCTGATTTTTGTTTTTACCGAAAGATATCATATTATTCTCCGCCTTATCCGAATACTACACAGCTCATGGTCTGATTGATGAACTGGTCATTGTAATGTTCGCCGTTTCCTACAAATCCGCAGAAGCTTCCGAGCTTGCTCATGGACTGAAGATAGCTGGTAAGGAAGTTATGCTCCTTGAAGTAGAGGTATCTGAAAGCGCAGTTTACTGCAAAAACGCCGGATATATTGCTGAAATCAGCCCTGATACGCGATATGGTCTCTGCGGCGATCTCTGCGTGGTTACCGATCTGAAGAAGGGTAAGAACATCGGAATCATTGACCTGTCTGTAACAGCACAGACCGCTTCCGGAGGGCTCTTTAAGCGAAATAATGCAGATCTCGTTACCGGTTATCTTGCCAAAGGGATTAGAGAAAGTCTGCTTCGAGATATCACGCTCGGAGATACCGAACTCGTTCATATATACAGCTTTTGCGGGTTTTCCGTTAAGCTCGCCTATGTAATACTTGGCTCTGTCGGTGCCGCTTGCTATGAAGCGTCTGTCGTCCATGGGACGGTACAGGTTTTCCTTGTAAACCTTGACCTTGCCGGACTCATTGCGGACGATTGCATAGGCACAGGCATCCTGATATACAACACCGTTTACGGAGACTTTTCCGTCGAAAGCGGTACCGCCCATAAGGGATATCCCGGATTTTCTGAGAACAGTGTTCATAGCCGCGATCGTCATAGCATCGTTGCCGGTGCAGAAGTCGATGCAGACCGTATTGTTGCCGTTTGCATTGACTTTGCGGACATTGTTCTCGAATTCGCTGATGTCTTTCATAGGCATAGTCGATACCGAAGTAAGTATGCCTGCGGCAGCTCTTACGCCGGACATAGCAACCAGTCCGACTCCGCCTTCACGAAGACTGCTGCTGTAGAAGTGACCGGTGGTACCGATGCTCGGGATATCGGGGTATTTGGCATGAAGCTCCGCAACGTGTTTTTCAAACATATCTCCGTTGGAGATCATAATAATAAGATCAGCGGAGGAGACATTGCCGAGCAGGGACTTAAGATCGCCGTTATCGCTCTTATAATAAGTCTGTTTCACTGTTATGCATCCTTTACGATAATATAAGCTGCCTATATAGGCTCACAAACATTATATCACATTTCAAACAATTTTTCAATACTTAAATGGAATTTTTTTATAAAAAAATACAACTTTTTATTCGGCGCTTTTTTAATAATAATGGCTATACCGTATAAACAGCATGTGCAGATCGCGCCGTCAGAACCTGTAATGAATATCTATATCGGTTCCGTCAATAACAATCCTGCTGATGCAGACGGCTACAGCCTGCTGGCGTTCTTTCATTGACAGCCTGTCCCACTGCTCACGCAGATTCACTACCGAGTTCAGCCTTTCTGTGATATCGCTTGCAATGCTGTGGTTTTTTTCCTCATCGGCGATCTGTCTGCCGATAGTTTCGAGTTCCGACTTGTTGTCCTCTATGGTTTCAAGCAGCAGTTCGTCTCCGGACCCGGCATACAGATTGTATAACCGTTTCAGCTTAACGGCGGCATCATTGTATCTCTGTTTAAGGATCTTCAATGCCGATGCGGAAACGGGAGTGATATCGCTTCCCGGAACGATGCTGTCGGTTCGCCGGAAAAGGTCTTCTGTAACTGCCTTCTCAACGAGTTTTGCATCGACCTTGTCATTATCGCAGCTGCTGTCTCTTATAAGGTATTTCTTTGAGCTTTGCTGCGAGTAGCAGTATATCTTTACTTTGTTTTTTCCCCATTTCTGATACCTCATCTTTGCACCGCATCGTCCGCAGTACAGCAGACCTGTGAGCAGGTAAGAAGAAGGTACAGCTTTTCTGGTTGACCGCCGTTCATGTTCGCGCTGGACTCTGTCCCAGAGTTCCCGGTCAATGATCGCTTCGTGTCTGGCATCATAAGTCTCGCCTCTGAATCTGATCTTTCCGAGATATGTGACTCTCGTGAGAATATCGGTTATCTGCTTATCCTCGGAAACATCGAACATCTCCGCAAGCTGAGTTGTTGAGTAGCCCTGGAGGTAGAGTTCATAGATCTGCTTCACATCTTTCGCGTGTTCGTTTGGGATAAGAACATCTTTTCCGGGGTCATAATCATAGCCGAAAGGCACTCTGCCTCCGCCCATCCAGAGCCCGGACTTGACTCTTTCCTGCATTCCCATTCGGGTACGTTCGCGGATATTTTCACGTTCAAGCTGGGCGAATACGGACAGAATACCTATCATCCCTTTCCCGTAGGGGGTTGTGGTATCGAAGTTCTCGTTAAGGCTTATGAAGTTGCAGCCGTTCGGGATAAAAACATCTTCGAGCAGAAACACGGTGTCTTTCTGCGAACGGGACAGTCTGTCGAGCTTGTACACAACGACCGCAGAAACCTGTTTGCTTCTGATGTTGTCTATCATTCTCTTCATTTCCGGACGTTCGATGTTGCTTCCGGACCAGCCTCCGTCAATGTAGAACCGGTAGTCTGTGATATCTTTCAGCTTGCAGTACTGTTCAAGCTTCTGCTTCTGTGCTTCAACGGAGTAGCCTTCCTCGTACTGGGCATCGGTGGATACGCGGATATAGAGAGCCGTGTGCATTGCCTGCCTCTTTTCCTGTCATAAAATGTTCAGCCGGCTTCGTCGATCGTAACGGAGTGATCGTCCGAGCGAAGGCTGCCGAATGTCTCAAGCAGCTCTTTGAGCGGCGTGAAATCCCTGATATCCGAATCGGTAATGATATCACCGGTGCTGTTGTAGCAGTTCCGGATAGAAACAGTCTGATCGTGCATAGTTTTACCTCGCTTTCAGATAAAGTATTGGTAAAACAGCGGCTCTTATTCGTGTGTACAAAAAACGTGTCAGACAAAAATCCCCGGCATCACCGTGATGCCGGGGCAGTGTTATTCTTCGCTTCCGTTATAGTTCAGGCAGAGCATTGTAATATCATCAAACGGGTCTATCAGACCTACAAATGTATCTATCTTATCTTTCACATATACGATCTTGTCTTCCGCCGACAATTCGATACCTTCGTCAAGAGCGGACAGCAGTGCTTCCATGCCGAAACGTTCTCCCTGTGAGCTTTTCGCTTCGGGAACACCGTCGGTGTACAAAAAGATGCTGTCGCCTTTTCCAAGCGTGACCGTAACGTTATCGAAGTCCATATTTTCCATTGCTGCAAGCGGAGGTCCGTTGTCGCTCTCCAATACGGAATACCCGCTTCCGGCGCGCCCTATGATCGGGTATTCGTGTCCGGCGTTTGAGTATTGTATCTCGCCGGTCCTGATATCCATTATGCCCAGCCAGACGGTAACAAAAAGCCCGGATTTGTTGTTTTTGCAGAGGATATTGTTCACCTTTGCAAGTATTTTTGCAGGCGTACCTCCTGCCATTACCTGGTTGCGTATAACAACTTTGGCAACTACCATAAACAGTGCGGCGGGGACACCTTTTCCGGAAACATCAGCCATAATGAGTGCAATGTGATCGTTGTCGGTAAAGAAGAAGTCGTAGAAATCTCCGCCGATCTCCTTTGCAGGTGTCATCGTTGCATAAAGTCCGATATCGGGACGGGAAGGGAAGTCTTTCGGCAGCATATCTGCCTGTATTTTGGTAGCAACGCTGAGTTCTGCTCCGATGCGGGCTCTTTCTCTTTTTGCTGCGGAAAGTTTGTTTATCAGCAGAATTATCGATATCAGCAGGAGGATAAATGACACAGAGATCGAGAATGCGATATAGCCGACATAACGTGAAACTCTGTCGGAGGTTTCCGATACGGACGAGCGGGGAAGCAGTGTTGCAAAGCTCCAGCCGTGCAAACCGACAGGGGTGATCGCCGCAAGCATCTGAATGCCGTTCTTTTCGTAGTTGATAACAGTCTCTTTTTCTTTTGCGGAGCTGTGATCCGTCATTTTGTAGAGGTCAGCGTCGCCTTCGCCGATAAACCGGCTTCCGGGAGTATATGCGATCACTGTACCGTCTTCGCCGAAGAGAACGTTCGCGCTGTCACTGCCGAAACTTGCGGTATCGACGAGCGTATTGAGTATATCTTTTGTGAACGAGCCGAAAACGATACCTTTGACTTTTCCGTTCTTTTCTATCGGAACGGCAAGATAAAGCACTTCCTCTCCGTCCTCGTCGGTATATATGCTTTCCGATACTGCGTCAGTTCCGGACACAGCTTCCTTGAAGAAGTCGGTTTGACTGATATTGCCTGAGGAGCGTCCGTTGTAATTGAATGTATCGCCGTCAGCATTGGCAACACCGATGTTCTTGAAATCTCCGATGCCTTTTGTCTGAAGGATCACAGATTCTACTGCGCTGTGGTCGGTAAGGTCTGTATCGCGGAAATAACGCACCTGCGATTCAAGCATGGTAAGCTGGTCTGCAAGCTTGGTGTTGAAAACAGCAGCGACAGCCTTTGCGTTCTCCTTCATATACATCTGCGTTGTTTTATCTATGACATCGTTGGTGCTGTTTCCGAAAATGACCATTGAAACAGACAGATAAACAGCGGAGAAAAGTACAAGTATTATTATGAAAAGATATGAATTTATGAATTTTTTCATACTCTGCTCTCCAAAAATACTTTGCCGGATAGTATCTACAGTTATTTTACCATAATACAGTGGCATTGTCAATAAACAGACTGCCATTTTGAAGTTTCCTGTGGTTTTGATACGGCGTTATGCCGATGTACCTTTCTCGCCAACTTTACGCAGTCCCGATGATAGAAGGAGAGGTAAAGCGCCATATCCGTGACAGCGGACAGATACGGGTAAGCAGATCCCTGCGGGATATAGCATATAAAGCGATGCAGGCGAAAGAAAAGCTTACGACGGAAATGAAACGCGAACCTACGATCGAGGAGATATCCGATAAGATCGAATGCAGGCGTGAGGACGTAGTGATAGCGCTTGAAGCTGTCAGCGAGCCTATATCGCTATATGAGCCTGTATTCTCCGATTCGGGCGATACGGTTTATGTTATGGATCAGATCGGTGACAGCAACGACGACAACAACTGGCTGAACGAGATCGCGCTGAAAGACGCGATATCAGCACTCGGAGAGCGCGAAAAGAAGATACTGAACCTGCGTTTCCTGCAAGGGAAAACGCAAGTCGAAGTCGCTGATGAGATAGGTATAAGCCAGGCGCAGGTGTCAAGACTTGAAAAGGGCGCTCTGAACAAGATAAAGAACGAGATCTGAAAACAGAGTTTACATCCTCTTTACAAATTGCCCTGAAAATGATATAATGTTAATGCAGTGCCGTGCGAGGTATCCGCGGCACTTTTATTTTGA
>CAMOKN010000107.1 GCA_946617595.1 uncultured Clostridia bacterium | reverse complement strand
GTTCTCTGAATACTATTCGGTACACAGTGAGGACAATACCCGTCCGTACCGCGGGATCCCGGAACTTATAGATACGCTGAATTCAAAAAAAATGATCACAGCTGTAATAACCAACAAGGATCACATCTACGCCGGCGAACTTATAAGAAAATACTTCGGAAACCGTATAAATGCTGTTTACGGGAGCGTCCCCGGTATCCATCACAAGCCGGATCCGGCAATAGTGAACAAGGCGATAACAGAACTCGGAGCCGTGCGCGATGAGATACTTTATGTCGGCGACAGCGGTGTTGATATGCAGACGGCGGTAAATGCCGGACTTGAAAGTGCCGGAGTGCTGTGGGGATTCCGCACGGAGGACGAGCTTATACAGAACGGCGCAAAGCATATATGCTCCGAACCTTCACAGATACTTGACATTCTTGGTATTACATATTAGTAAAAACCGACAATACCGACTGTTGAATATTAACAATTTTTATAAAATTTTATTCAGCGCTTGCAAAACCTGATTGTTTGTGGTAGAATATAATTTGAATAATTATATGCTGCGATAAGAAGGAAGTGATACAGGTGCGGAAAGAGGCATTCAGATTTGAGACATTGCTGTTTGTCTGCATTCTTGCTGCAATTCTTATCACAGCTCTTGTCTCATTTTTGTCGATCACTAAAGTGCCTGATATCAATAGATCCGTAAATACTGCCAGCGTTGTCAGATATGAAGAAGGCTGGGTCGCTGAAAAAGGATTTACCACAAAACTGAACAACTTTTCTGTGAACAGCAGTGTATTATCGGTTGATAAACCTATGATATTCACTAAGAAGATCGACGATCTTTCCGGAAAAAATGTTCTTTTTATAAATACAAGAAATATCGTTCTGAACATATACATTGACGGCGAACCGATACATATTACCGCAGACTCCGGAAATATAGCCGAGCTTGACGGATTTGAGAACTATATAATTGCAAATATCCCCGAATCTGCCGCAGGAAAAGAGATAAAGCTTGAAGTATTCAAAACGAAATATTCTCTGTCATCGCGGATCAACAAGATGCTTCTGGGTCCCGGAAGCACAATAATGAAGGATCTTATGTTAGAAGGCGTTTTTCCGCTTTTCGTGGGAGAGCTTGTATTTATCATCGGTGTCGGATTTGTCTTACTCGGGATCTTTGTCCGCAAAAAGCTTGACAGTTATCTCAGCAGCCTGTTCTTCGGGATTTTCCTGATATTCATATCTTTCTGCATAATGATGGACACAGCATGGGGACACATTGTTATCAATGATCCCGTATATCTTGAAAATTCACTGTGCGCTTGTCATCTTGCCAGCATACCTGCATTTCTTGCGTTTGTTGACGTTACACTCGATACTGAGCATTTCTATCCGCTTAAAGTGCTTACTGTAGGTGTAACGTTTGCAATGACGGTATTGTTCATACTCGATATGATAAATGTCGTTTCTATAATTGCACTCGGTTATGTCGTGCATATACTTCTGGTGGTATGTTCGGCAGTTGTATGCGTTGAACTTATAATGTTCCTTGTACGGATCAAAGGAACAAGACCCTCGCAGGGCAGAGCGATATATATTGCGGTATTTGTTCTCTCTGTGTGCGGTCTGATAGATATAATGATCTATTACACAAATCCGTACAACGGAAATGAAATGTTCATGACGTGTCTCGGAGTGCTGGTCATTACTGCGATAACTCTCAGAACAAGGTTCATAGAGATACTCGAGATGATAAAGCTCGGAATACAGGCCGGAAGAATAGGAAAGATAGCGTTCACTGACGCAAATACCGGCATCGGGAATGCCGCGGCGTTCAAAGCTAAGTTCGATGACCTTGAATCCAACCGTTTCAGCCACAGATATATTGCTATAATACAGTTCGATGTGAACAATCTGAAAGTCATAAACGATTCAAAAGGACATGAAGCCGGAGATCTGCTGATAAAGACAGCAGCGAATATCATAAACGGTTCATTCGGTATCGTCGGTAACTGTTACAGAACAGGAGGAGACGAGTTCGTCGCAATTGTATGCAGCGAACACGCCCCGATCGTCTGCGAAGAAGCAATATACAAGTTCAATAAGCTCATTGATAAATTCAATGCCGATCCGAACAAGCCGTTTGAGCTGCGGATCGCTCACGGTGTTGCTTATTATCAGAACGATCAGGACGAGAATATCTCGCTTAAAGAAGTTCATAAAATGGCAGACGAACGTATGTACACCAACAAGAAAATGCTCAAGGCGCGTTATGCAAGAACTGCCGAAGAGGCAGTCATCAGATAGGTACAGATTCCCCGTAACGATAAGTTATGGGGAATTTTAATCTGTTATGTATTGAAAAACTTGTGAAAATATGGTATAATAATACATCATGACGGCATTGCCGATAAAAGAAGGGAGTTTGTTATGACACCGCAGGAAAAATTACAGAAATGCTACGAAAGTTTCAGACAGAAGATCGACTTTGTTCCCGAGATCGCGCTGATACTCGGTTCCGGTCTCGGAGCGCTTGCAGATGAGATCGACATAAAAGCTGTTCTCGATTATAAGGAGATCGACGGATTTCCGCAGTCAACCATTCAGGGACATAAAGGAAGATTCGTGTTCGGCTATATGGACGGGGTACCGGTAGTCATAATGCAGGGAAGAGTGCATTATTATGAGGGATATTCGATGCAGGACGTCGTGCTCCCGACAAGACTGATGAAACTCATGGGTGCTAAAGTGCTTTTTGTCACAAATTCAAGCGGTTCGTGCAATGTTGATTTCTCCGCCGGAGATTTTATGCTGATAACCGATCAGATAGCAAATTTTGTTCCCAGCCCTCTTATCGGCGCTAATTTTGATGAACTCGGAACCCGTTTTCCGGATATGCATGAGATCTATGACAAGGATCTCCGCGAGATAGTGATAAAGACGGCTAAGGATCTTGATATAAAATTACAGCAGGGTGTTTATATCCAGCTCACAGGTCCGAATTTCGAGACTCCCTCAGAAGTAAGAATGTGCCGTATGCTCGGTGCGGACGCTGTCGGAATGAGCACAGCCTGCGAGACTATCGCGGCAAATCATGCCGGAATGAAGATCGTAGGAATTTCATGCGTCTGCAACCTTGGCTGCGGACTTACAGATAATCCGCTTTCGCATCAGGAGGTAATTGAAGCTTCCGCAAAGGCTGCACCGCTGTTCAAGAAGCTCATACGCACCTCGATCGTGAATATCCACAATTCTCTGTAAAGGAACGTTATTTATGAAAGCAGAAAATGTGATCCTTTCAGAAGACGGAAAGAGCGTCATAATAACAGATCAGACCCAGCTCCCGAACCGTACTGTTCATATTGCGCTTAAAACTGCCGAAGAGCTCTATGATGCAATTTATGAGCTGAAAGTCAGGGGCGCTCCGGCTATCGGTATCTGCGCAGGAATGGGACTTTATGTAGTTATGAACAATTCCGGCGAAAATGATGAAGAATCATTTCTTACGAAGCTGCACAAAGTGCTTGTGTACATCAATTCTTCCCGTCCTACAGCCGTTAATTTAAGGCACGCACTTGACCGTGTAGAAAATGCCGCACATTCAGAACGCTCAAACGGAGTTGATGCAATGCTCGATGCCATGAGAAAAGAGAGCATTGCCATTCAGGACGAGGATATAGAGATGTGCCGTAAGATCTCTGAATACGGGCTTACGCTCGTAAAGGACGGAGACGGCATACTTACTCACTGCAATGCAGGTCCTCTTGCAACTTCATGCTATGGTACCGGGCTCGGAACGCTCCTTCTCGGCAAGGAGAAAGGATATACGTTCCACGCTTTCACCGATGAGACAAGACCGTTATTGCAGGGCGCAAGGCTCACTTCTTACGAGCTTGACAAGGCAGGGATAGATGTTACACTTATATGTGATAACATGGCAAGCCTTGTGATGAAGCAGGGAAAGATAAATGCCTGCTTTGTCGGCTGCGACAGAGTAGCGGCTAACGGAGATACCGCAAACAAGATAGGTACCAGCGGAGTTGCGGTTCTTGCAAAACACTACGGAGTGCCGTTCTATGTTTTCTGTCCTTCGTCAACGATAGATATGAACTGCAAAACAGGTGCCGATATCGTTATAGAAGAAAGAGAGCCGGACGAGATCAGAACCAAGTTCTATGCAGAGCCAATGGCTCCGGCTTCTGTCAAATGCTATAATCCCGCATTTGATGTGACGGATGCTGAGCTTATCACAGCTATAGTTACAGAAAGAGGAATATGCAGATATCCTTATACAGAAAGTCTTAGCAAACTATTTTAAGAGAGGTTGAAATTAAATGAAAACAAGATTTTACAATGCAAGAATACTTACAATGGCGGACGGTATTGATATTACCGAGGGAGAACTTCACGTTGACGGCGATAAGATATCGTATATCGGAAAGGACTGCAAAGACGGGAAGTTTGACAAGGAAATAGACTGTAAAGGCAATGTGCTGATGCCGGGATTCAAGAATGCCCACGCCCATACCGCGATGACATTCCTGCGTTCGTTCGCAGATGATCTTCCGCTCCAGGAATGGCTCTATAACCGCGTGTTCCCGATGGAAGCGAAGCTTAATCCCGATCGTGTTTACTGGCTTACAAGACTCGGAATACTCGAATACCTTACAAGCGGTATAACTGCGGCTTTCGATATGTATATGAAGACCGATGCAATAGCGAATGCAAGCATTGACAGCGGGTTCCGTACTGTTATCTGCGACTCCATGAACAACTTCGGAGGTACCGTAGAACAGATGGAAAAGGATTATGACAGATTGAATGCCATTGATCCTCTTGTTTCATATCATCTCGGATTTCATGCCGAATATACCACAAGCCCGGAGCTTATGAAACAGCTCTCGGATCTTGCGAACAGAAGAAAGCTTCCTGTATTCGTTCACAGCTCTGAAACAAAGAACGAGGTTGACGGCTGCAAGGAAAGATACGGAATGACGCCTACCGAGTATCTTGACAGCATCGGTATGTACAATTACGGCGGCGGCGGTTATCACTGCGTATGGATGAGTGACAGAGATTTTGAGATATATAAGGAAAAGAAGCTCTTTGCGGTTACCAACCCTGCCTCAAACCTTAAACTTGCGAGCGGTATAGCGCCTGTATGCAGATTCCTTAAAGAAGGTATTCCTGTAGCGATCGGTACTGACGGACCTGCAAGCAACAACTGCCTTGATATGTTCCGTGAGATGTTCCTTGTTACCGGACTCCAGAAGGTAAAGGAATATAACGCCGAAGCCTGCGATGCTGTGGAAGTTCTTAAAATGGCTTGTGTGAACGGTGCGCTTTCTATGAGACTTTCCGACTGTGATGTTCTCGCAGTCGGAAAGAAAGCGGATATCATCGAGATCGACCTGCATCAGCCGAATATGCAGCCGCTCAACAATATTGCAAAAAACATAGTTTATGCAGGCAGCAAGCAGAACGTAAAACGCACTATGGTAAACGGAAAGCTTCTGTACGAAAACGGTGAATTTTTCGTCGGCGAGGATCCCGAAAAGATCTACGAAAATGCAAATATGATCATCAAAGAGATGAGTAATGAATAATTTCGCACTTCCGAAGCCGGTATCTGCCATAATCGAACGGCTGAACGAATGCGGGTATGAAGCATACGCAGTAGGCGGCTGTGTCCGGAATTTCATGCTTGGCATCGAGCCTAAGGATTATGATATTACTACGAGCGCAAGACCCGAAGAGACAAAGGCTGCTCTCTGCGGTTTCAGGATCGTTGATACCGGTATAAAATACGGAACTGTCACTGTCATATCGGATAAAATGCCGATTGAAGTCACAACATACCGCGTTGACGGAGAATATACCGATAACCGCAGACCTGAGAATGTCACATTTACCACAAAGCTTGCCGAAGATCTTAAACGGCGTGATTTTACGGTAAATGCAATGGCGTATAATCCGGCAGTCGGGATAGTCGATATATTCGGCGGACGATCAGATCTTAAAGTCGGGATACTGCGCGCTATAGGCGATCCTGACGAGCGATTCGGAGAAGACGGTCTTCGTATTCTGAGAGCGCTCAGGTTCGCATCATGCTACGGACTCAGGATCGAAGATAAAACGGCTGAGTCTGTACACCGGAACAGACATCTTCTCGGAAATATCGCAGGCGAGCGTATTGCAGCAGAGCTTAACAGGATACTTTGCGGTGATTGTGAGAATGTTATACGGGAATACTATGATGTGATATCGGTATTTCTTCCTGAACTGGCACAGTGCTATAAATTCGATCAGCATACCAAATACCACGACCGTGATGTTCTGGAGCATATCATAGCTGCAACAGCCGCAATAGAACCTGTGCTTCATCTGAGGATAACGATGATGCTGCATGATATCGGAAAGCCCATGTATTTCACTATGGGAGAAGACGGTGTTGGACATTTCAAAGGTCACGCAAAGGGAAGCATGATGATCGCCGAAAAGTTCCTGAAACGGCTGAAATACAGCAACGAGATCACCGAAAAAGTAATGCTGCTGATAAAGACCCACGATATCCCGATAGAAAACCGTGGACCGCTTATAAAGCGATATCTTAACCGATACGGTGAAGATATGTTCTTCGATATGGTGAAGGTGCATATTGCGGACGATATGGGAAAATCATCAGAATTCCGCAGCCGCATAAAGACATATCACGATGCTGAGGATACCGCGCGCAGGATCATTGCTGAGCGTGAGTGTTTCTCGCTGAAGCAGCTTGCCGTAAACGGAAATGATATCAAAGCCCTCGGGTTCAGGGGAGCTGAAATAGGTGAGAAGCTCAGATATCTGCTTGACCTTGTGATAGACGGAAAATGTGAGAACAACAAAGAAGCCCTGCTTGCAGGATTAGCTGAAGGGAACCTCTGATAAGAACGGAGATACAAAAAATGAGTTCAATAGATATAGGTATAGATCTTGGAACAGCCAATACTATCATAACGATCGGCGGAAAAGGCATCGTTGTGAATGAGCCGAGTGTAGTTGCTTATGACAAGAAGAAAAAGCAGGTGCTCGCAGTCGGTGAAGAAGCTTACCGCATGATCGGGCGCACACCGGAGTATATAGTTGCGGTAAAACCGCTTGCGGACGGTGTGATCTCGGATAATCTGATGGCAGAAGCGATGATATCCGAGTTTATACGTAAAGTAAGCGGAAGTATGCTGCTGAAACCGCGTATCATAATATGTGTGCCTTCTTCCGTTACCGATGTCGAAAGCAGGGCAGTGGTAGAAGCTGCTCTGTCTGCCGGTGCGCGAAAGGTGTATATTATCGAAGAACCAATCGCCGCGCTTCTCGGAGCCGGTATAGATATTTCAAAACCTAACGGATATATGGTAGTAGATATCGGAGGCGGAACTGCCGATGTTGCGGTCGTATCATTCAACGGGATAGTGAAATCGGAGTCCATAAAGGTCGCCGGAAACAAGTTCGATGATGCGATAATCAGGTATGTTTCCCAGAAATATAAGCTCCTGATAGGCGAAAAAATGGCGGAGAGCATAAAGAAATCCATCACCAACGTCTATAATGCAAAAGGTGAAAGGACGATGCAGATAAAAGGCCGTCATCTGCTGAAAGGACTTCCGGTAACTATGGAGATGTCCGATCTTGATGCAGCTGAGGCGGTAGCTGAACTTGTAATGGAGATCATAGATGAGATAAAAGCTGTGCTTGAAGTTACTCCGCCGGAGCTTATCGGTGATATCCACGAGAACGGAATAGTTCTTACAGGCGGCGGTGCGCTGCTCGGCGGACTCGATAAGGCAATAACTCAGGAAACGAAAGTGAAATGCTATGTTGCGGATGATCCGCTTGAATGTGTGGCAAAAGGAGTCTCGGCAGCCTTCGCGCTTTCTGATGAACTGCTTGACGGATTTGAAAAGATATCGCTGTATAAATACAAGTAAAATTGTTCGGGTGACAGAATGAAGACAGAAGAATACGGAAAAGGCAATGAAAAAACGATAGTTATGCTGCACGGCGCTAATTTTGTACACTCGTTCGGCAGACAGTATGTGCTTTCGGACAGATATCATTTAGTCATTCCTCACATTATGGGTTACGGTGATGATGCGAGCAGGATATTCCGTACAGATGAATGTATCGCGGAGCTTGCGGAATTTGTACGTTCCCTTGATAAAAAGGTCCTGCTTGTAGGATTCTCTCTCGGCGCACAGCTGGCGTTCAGGCTTTTGTCCGAAAATGATGAATTATTTACTGCGGCGATAATTGTCAGCCCATGGCTTATAAAGGAAGAACCTTTTCTTTCGGAAGCTATGGAAATGAACCTGAAACAGTTCAAGTCATTCAAAAACAAGTTTTTATGCAATATGATCGGGATAATGAACGGTCTGCCGCCGAAACAGAGAAAAGAATTCGTTATCCAGATGCAGAATGTTAAGGAAGAGACAGTACGCAATGTTGTTTATAACGGAATAACCATTGACAGCGTGCCCGGTTTTGCAGATGTATCTGTTCCTGTCATCGCTCTTGCCGGAGGAAAGGAATACCCGCAAATAAAGGACAGCGTAAAAAGAATGTCTGAGATCAACAGGAACTGCCGATATGAGATCTGGGAAAAAGCGGATCATAATATCCCTCCGCTGTTTTATAAGCAGTTCAATGAGCTGATATGCAATACATTCTGACATAAAAACACAGATATAAAGGGAACCTCTAAAAACCCAATTTGAGAGAAAAAGAGTCATCCGCGTCGAATAATTCGTCAAGTCTCCTCGCCTTGCGCCAGCAAGCCTTCGGAGCCTTTCCTCGTCTTCGACACGGCTGCCACATTTTCTCTTTTCAAAGCGGTTTTTAGAGGTACCCTAAAAAGCAAGATCACGATAACGCCGGAGTCATCGTGATCTGTTTTTAATCCGAAAATCTGAAAACTATCATTCTTTCTATCATTTTATCG
>CAMOKN010000106.1 GCA_946617595.1 uncultured Clostridia bacterium | reverse complement strand
TTCGGAGCGCCGAAAGAAGCAAAGGCGAATCCCGCTCCGCGGAACTTGAAAAGATTCTTCATATAATGAAAGCACAGAGCTTTTCAATTGCTCTGTGCTTTTGTTTGTTATAAATGCAGATACTTGTTATCTGTAGCGCGAAGCATGTAAAGTTTTTTGGAAAGGTTTCCCCCAGTCTCAAGCGCAGCGACCTCTCACTGCTCTCAAGCGCAAGCGAATTATCAGACAATCTTACGGCATTGTGAATATTTCGATCTTATCTATCAGGATCTCTTTTACAGGCTTGCTGATATTGCCCTTTCCGTCGTCCTCTTTCTCAACTGCCGTGATCTTGTCGATAACGTCAAAGCCTTCAACGGTCTGTCCGAATACCGTGTAGGCACCGTCAAGAGAAGGTACACCGCCTTTTTCGCTGTATGTGGTCTTTACCGCATCTGTAAGAGAAGACTCCATTGCTTTCGCTGCTTCGGCAGCTTTGTTGTTATAATTAACGATAGATGTTACGATACCATAGTTCGGGTCCTGCTCTGTGATACTCTCAAGATATGCTTTGTAATACTGCGAAGTGTAGGTATAATTCGCAAAAGACGATTCATATGAAGTATCAAGATCATTCTGCGCTTTCTTACTATTTACGATATAGAAGCCGTCAGTAATGTCTCCCATGCTTGTCGAAGCATAGCAGAAAGCCCCGTAATAGTGCCGGAGCGACGTGTTTATCTCGTTGCAGAAAGTACCTCCTTCAAAGCTGTCACCGCCGTAGCCTATGCCGTTTCCGGAACCTCCCTGTATCATAAAGTTTTCTATAAGGCGGTGAAAATTCCGTCCGTTGTAATCTCCCCTCTTGACAAGTTCGGTGAAATTATATACCGCATACGGTGCAAGATCAGGATAGAGCTTTATCTTGATATCACCGAAATCCTTAACGCTGATGACCGCATAAGTATCTCCGCTCTGAATAGTAACATTGCCTGAATTTCCTGCTTCTGTGCTTTCCTTCAATGTGAATGAAGTCGTTCTTGCCGGCTTTGCCGGTGCTGCGGTATCAGATGCTGTATTAGTGCTGTTTCCGCTGTTCGCATTTGAATTTGAACAGCCTGCAAGCATCAGCACTGCTGCAAGTGCCGCTGCGCATAATCTGCTGACCGATTTTTTCATAATGTTATTCTCCTTAAAAATGCAAAAGAACCGAATGCACTGCAAGCGGTTCTCCCACATTATCGACTTATCAGTCTATTTCTACCATGACCTTCTCGCTGTGTCTTACGGCACCAGCTCTCATAATCGTCCTGATAGCCTTTGCAATGCGACCCTGTTTTCCGATAACTCTGCCCATATCACTGGGAGCGACATGGAGATGATAAACGACAGTTCCGTCCTCTTTGGGTTCATCTCTCGTTATCTCTATTGCGGACTTATCCTCGACAAGTTCTTCGACCATTGCATACAATAGTTCTTTCATAACTGCCTCCGGATAATCAATCAACACCGTTGATCTTTAAGAGCTTCTTTACAGTGTCAGTGGGCTGTGCGCCGTTCTTGATCCACTGCTTTGCCTTTTCGTTGTCGATCTTGATCACTGACGGCTCTTTTGTGGGATCGTAATATCCGATCTCTTCGATGAAGCGGCCGTCTCTGGGATAGCGTGCATCTGCAACTACCACTCTGTAGAAAGGAGCCTTCTTTGCACCCATTCTTCTGAGTCTGATCTTTACTGCCATTATTATTCACCTCCGATACTGAAATTATTATAATTAAAGATTAAAAATCATGTATCGGGAATACTCCCGATTAATAATTCTCAATTCTTAATTTACATAAATCCGCCCATATTTCCCATATTGCCCATGTTACGCATCATTTTGAAGGCATTGCGTTTTCCGCCCTTGCCCGACATCTGCTTCATCATCTTCTGCATCATATCGAACTGCTTGAGCAGGTTATTAACGTCCTCGACCTTGGTGCCCGAACCGGCTGCGATACGGCGTTTGCGCTTTGCATCTATTATCGACGGCTTTTCGCGTTCACGCTTTGTCATCGAATAAATTATTGCCTTTATTCGTGGCATTCTGCGCTCGTCTATATCCTCTTCCTTGATCTTACCGCTCATTCCGGGGATCATTTTTATCAGAGAGGACACACTTCCCATTTTTTCTATCTGCTCGAACTGAGAAAGCAGATCATTCATATCGAATTTACTTGTCTGTAACTTTTTGGCAAGCTTTTCGGCTTCTTTCTCGTCATAGCTTTCCTTCGCTTTCTCGATAAGAGAAAGCACATCACCCATTCCGAGTATTCTGTCTGCCATTCTGTCGGGGTGGAAAAGCTCAAGATCGTCGAGCTTCTCGCCCACACCGGCGAATTTTATCGGCTTTCCGGTAACTGACAGTACAGACAGCGCCGCACCGCCTCTTGTATCGCCGTCCAGCTTTGTGAGTACGACTCCGGTAATATCCAGCGCATCGTTGAATGTCTGTGCAACATTCACAGCGTCCTGACCGGTCATTGAATCGACAGTCAGCAGTATCTCGTTCGGGGATGTCCCAGCTTTTATCTCCCTCAGCTCGTTCATCAGAGCCTCGTCGATATGCAGACGGCCTGCGGTATCGAGGATAACCACGTCATAGCCGTTGTCCCTGGCGAATTTTATGCTTTCTTTTGCGATCTTAACGGGATTTTCCTGTCCCATCTCAAAGACTTTTACTCCCGCCTTTTCTCCCACGACCTTCAGCTGATCTATAGCTGCCGGACGGTAGATATCGCAGGCTGCAAGCATGGGTCTGCGATTCTGGGCTTTGAGATATTTTGCGATCTTAGCGGAATGTGTCGTTTTACCGGCACCCTGAAGTCCGCACATCATTATGATGCAGGGCGGCTTTGACGGAAAATCTATCCTTGCGTTTGTGCTGCCCATGAGCTTACAGAGCTCGTCATGCACTATATCTATTACCTGCTGAGCGGGAGTCAGGCTGTTCAGGACTTCTGCGCCGACAGCCCTCTCACTTACATCGCTGACGAACTGTTTTACGACCTTATAACTTACGTCCGCCTCAAGGAGTGCCATTTTAACTTCACGCATGGCTTCTTTTACGGTCTTTTCGTTGAGCTTTCCGTAGCCCTTGAGGTTTTTGAATACCTTACCGAGCTTTTCGGACAATCCTTCAAATGCCAATGTGCTCACTCCTTTACAGCAATTCTTTTATCTCATTTATTATCCTCAGACATTCAGGCGAATCTGCGAGCTTTCCCTCAAGTTCTGATAGTCTTGTGCTTATCGTTCTGAGTCTTGCGGCAAGTCCCATCTGTTCTTCAAGCTCATACAGATGCTGTTCGCTTTTATGAATGCAGCCCATTACCGCCTGTCTGGTGACACCTGAAACTTCGGCTATCTCACCGAGCGAGAGATCCTCATTATAATAAAGGTCGAGGGTATCACGCTGTTTTTCAGTGAGCAGCGGCGAATAAATATCATACAGAATAGTATGTTCAAGATCCTTTGCCATTGAGTCCTCCGGGATCACGGCTTAATGCAGCTGTAAACTTCAAGAGCTTTACAGCAAGTTCTATTATACCACAAAAAACACATTTGTCAAGACAAAACAGAAAATTTTTATCTTATTAGTAAATTTTTTTAAAAAACAAGTGACAAATACAAAAAAATGTGATATAATATATAATATTAAGGCTATACCGCACAAAGAGCGTGCGGTGATTGCGCCGTCAGATATTTCGTCAGATTGTACAGAAATGACGCAGACTTGCTGGCGCAAGTCAAGGAATTTCTGTGCAAGATGACGGAA
>CAMOKN010000105.1 GCA_946617595.1 uncultured Clostridia bacterium | reverse complement strand
GGTTAGGAGGTTTGACGCAGTAGACGGTCACGGCAGGAAGCCGTGGTATTGCCGCCAAAAGCGCGCAGGACGCGCGCATACAAAGCGGCATAAAGTGGATAGCTCTTTTTCTCTCAAATTGGGTTTTTAGAGGTTCCCTTATTTTGCTGTCTCCTTTGCAAGCGCAATATAAGAATCGGCAATAATGATCTCTGATATATAGTACAAAGTTATGCTTATGCAGTGGATCGCTTCGATCTTTCCCATAAAGACGTACAGCACAAGGAGAATATCCGACAGCATAAATAAAACAGTTCCCGGCAGCATAAGCCGGAACACCGGAGTTCTTGATGCTATAAAATTGCTTATCGCTTTACCTGTCATCAACGATATGATCGCTGCATAGATCGTGCATATTATGATAGTCGCTGCGCTTCTGAGCTGTAACGGTGCGAAAAAAAGTATCGCCATATTTACCGCAAACAGACAGATGCCGCAGACAATATCTCTGAAAAGGCTTCTGTCTTCCCTGCGGCAAAGTTTGTACTGCGCGGCAAAGAATAGTATATGCCCTACAGCAAACAGTACAGCTCCGGCAATAAAACTGTAATTTATTGCGACATCTCCGGACATTGCCATAATCAGGCCACAGAGGATCAACAGCGAAAAAGCCTTATGTTCTTTGAGTTTGGTTTTTACCGAAATAAAGTTTATAATACCGACAGAAACAAAACATACACTTGCCGCAGCTTTAGCGAGCAAACTGTCTGTTATCAGATACAGAGATGCAAACAGCATAACTGCTATTGATAATATAATATTTATAACTGTCTGTTTCTTTGTTATCACAAGATCACCTTTTACCGCATTATTATTTCCGAATGGTCCAACAGACATTATAGCATACCGGAAAGATATTTTCAAGCTTTTTGTGCATTATACCGTTTTTTTGCAATAAAGGCTTTCCGCTGTGATCGTACTGAATAATCCGCTTCAAAAAACTGAGGCTGTACCGCATGGATATCGTGCGGTACAGCCTTAACTCAAACCAGATCTTGTGAATTTCCCTTGATATAATTTCTCATGTTCGAAGCTCCTATGGCGATCGTTGAAGAATTATGCAGAAACGCCGATGTTGCAGGAGGAAGGATCCCCGCGACTCCGAGAATTATAAGTCCGAGATTGAAGCCTATTATTGTGCGGTAATTATAATTTATACGCTTCATCAGCTCAGTACTTATCCTGCGGAGTGTCAGGAGGCAGTAGAGATCGTCAGCGGATATCGTTATATCAGCTATCTCTCTGGCAATGGCGGCACCTGTGCTTATTGCTATCCCTGCGTCGGCTTCCGACAGAGCGGGAGAATCGTTCACCCCGTCGCCTATCATTATCACCTTGCGGCCTGCAGCGTGCTCTTTTCTGATAAATTCCGCCTTGTCTTCAGGCAGCACTTCACTGTAATATTCATCTACGCCGACTTTTGAGGCAACTGCCTCGGCAGTCCGTTTGTTGTCTCCCGTCATCATCACGGTCTTTGATATTCCGAGTTTTTTCAGTCCGGAAACCACCTCGGAAGCTTCGTCACGCAGAGGATCTTCTATACATATCACCGCAGCAAGCTTACCTCCTACGGCAAGGAACAGATGGGAATACTCCGTTGGCAGTTCGTCCAGCTTGATTTTTTCATTCTCCGGAACTTCCGCACACTCGTCCTCAAATATAAAATGATAGCTGCCGATAACAGCCTTCTTTCCGTCTATGGAGCTTGATATGCCATGTGCAACAACGTACTGCACAGCCGAATGTTTTTCCTCATGGAGCAGTCCGCGTTTCTCCGCTTCGTTTACCACTGCGTTTGCTATCGAGTGCGGATAATGCTCTTCAAGACACGCAGCAAGCCGGAGACATTCGTTCTCGTCACAGCCGCCGAAGGTAATTATATTTGCTACTCTCGGTTCGGCGCGAGTAAGAGTTCCGGTCTTGTCGAAAACTATGGTATCGGCTTCAGCAACCGCTTCGAGAAATTTTCCGCCTTTTACGGTAATGCCATGTGTGCTGCTTTCACGCATCGCTGAGATCACCGATACCGGCATTGCAAGTTTCAGCGCACATGAGAAGTCCACCATAAGTATCGACAGTGCCTTCGTCGTGTTTCTTGTCAGAAGATATGTCAGCAGCGTACCGCCGAGGCTGTACGGAACAAGCCTGTCCGCAAGATGTGATGCCTTGCTCTCGGCATTGGATTTCAGCTTTTCAGATTCTTCGATCATTTTTACGATACGGTCATATTTTCCGGCGCCGGAGATCTTATCAACACTTATTATAACGCTTCCGTCCTCGACTACCGTACCCGCATAGACATAGCTGCCTGCATTTTTGTGCACTGGCATTGCTTCACCGGTCATAGAAGCCTGATTGACTTCTGCTTCACCGGATATGACTTTACCGTCCAGAGGTATCATTCCGCCTGTGCGTACAACTATCTCATCACCGGCGATCACTGTATTTATCGGAACGAGGACTTCAGTTTCCTCAGTTTTCCGCCACACCTTATCAACGCCCAGCGACATCGTTCTCGCAAGATCATCGACCGAACGCTTGTGAGTCCATTCCTCCAGCAGTTCTCCTACTTTCAGCAGAAACATCACCGATGATGCGGTCTTCTGATCTCTGCGTATCAGCGATACTACGATAGCTGTGGCATCAAGTATCGCTACATCTATTTTTCTTTTCGCAATAGCTCGCAGTGCTTCACGGACATATTTCAGCGACTTTATCACCGCTATCACAAATCTTATCGGAGCAGGAATGATCAGCCTGCCGATGATGCGTTTCGATATCTCAAATATCAGCTTATCCTCAAATCTCCGGTCAAGCTCTCTGCCCGAATGATCCGGAACAAGCGCGTTTGCCGCTTCATCACTGTATGAAAAAGCCGCAAGAGCGGAGACTGCTTCCGAGCGTGGACCGCTGTATCTTATCACTGCGTCACCGGTGCGGTCAAACACCTTGGCTGATGTAATAAACGGCTTTGACCGCAGATAGATCTCAAGAATATCAGCCTGCCGGAAAGACATACTGTTCCCCGCTATATGTACTCTCATGCGTCCGCGGGACTCATGCAGGATAATACACTTCATACTTCCTCCGCAGAAGTTACGGGAGCGCTCTCGTCCTCGATGACCTCGTGAGATGAAACTTCACGTTCACGTTTTTCATTGATGTCACGCGCCTCTGCAAGTATGTCGCCGCAGCCCTCACGGATCTTTGTTGCCTCTGTCATAACGCAGTCCTTGGCGCGTATCACTGCCGCCGTAGTATGAGCATAGACCTTCTTTGCCTCTTTTGAAGAGAGTATCTTCACTCCGGCAGTCCCGATAAGAAATCCTCCGGCAAGTAACGCGATATTTTTCAATGCACTCATTATCATCAATCCTTTCAGTAATATTAGCAGAAACTAACCTTTATGTATTGTTAGTCACACCTAACCTTTTATAATATACCACTAAATGCGAAAATTGTCAAGAGTTTGGCGCAAAAATCGGATCACAGTCCAATTTGACAAAAATCACATCATGTAATATAATAAATTCAACGCCATATTCTTTTTGAGGAAATTCTGAATATTCTCAAAAAAGGAGTTTACAGACTCAACAGCGAACGTAATTTCGACTACCAGCTCAACCGTGTTATAAACTGGGACGGCGGCAGACTCGAAGATGTACAGCCTGCGGCAGCAAAAATACACACAAGTGCCGACTGGAAGCGTGAACTTATCGCTCTCGGAGACAAAGCGATGTCCGAAGAGCGCACAGGAAACGCAATAGCATATTACCGCATGAGCGAATTTTTCATGTACGACGGAGATCCGGATAAAAAGAAATACTACGAACTTGCAACAAAGCTGTTTTATGAATACTACGCAGATTATTTCGAGGGAGATCACCCACGCATAGAACGGACCGAAGTACCGTATGAAAACGTAAAACTGCCGGTAATGCACGTAAGACCTCAGGGAACGAACAAAGGAACGATACTGATACACGGCGGCAATGACAGTTATTTTGAGGAGTTTTTGTTTTCGCTTCTGTATCTCCAGGAAAAGGGATTCGAGGTGTATCTGTTTGAAGGACCGGGTCAGGGAGGAGTTATATGGAGTGGGATAAGGATGTTTTTATGTTTTTTGAAAGAACCGCGCAGTTAAGCGCTGCGCAGTTCTTCCTCAATAATAATTTCATCTTTGTCAATTAACGCGGATGTTTTAGCAACATGAAATCTGAAAACAATTACAACTTTCTGCTGCCTGTGACCGCTTGACTTGTCGGGTGCGTGGACAATGATACGCTCAATAAATTCGTGCATGATGTCTGCCGTAAGCTCCGATATGCTTTCGTACCTGCTCACAATATCAATGAAATGAGAAATATCGCTGCTTTTCTGTTCCCTTTCATTGATGAACGCGGTAAGTGATTCAGCATCTTTTTTCAGCTTTTCCTGTTCGTCCTCGTAGCTTTGAGACATCTGCCTGAACCTGTCGTCAGACACTTTACCGCTGACGTTATCCTCGTACAGTTTCGTAAATAATGAATCAAGTTCGGAAATGCGCTTTTTGTATTTGGCAAGTGTTTTCTTCGCTTTCTTAACATCATCAAGATGCATCGATTCGGACTTTTTCATAGCCGTGCAGATAAACCTATCTTTGTTTTCATGCACCGATGCAAGTATCTTGTTGATCTCACCGATAACCAGTTTCCTCAGTATTTCCGTGCGGATATAGTGAGTGCTGCATTCTTCCTTGAATCTGGAATTCAAACCGCATTTAAGATACTCTTTTTTAACGTCATTGTACCCGCCTGCAAGCGTCATTCGTGAACCGCAGTCTGCACAGAACGCAATACCCGAAAACGGATTTGGTTTTGCGTCCGCTTTTTTCTGCGGTCTGTGCTTATGAGAACGTATTTCCTGCACCAAGTCAAAATCGTGCTGTGAGATAATGGGTTCGTGAGTATTTTCAAATATGACCCATTTTTCTTTTGGATTGTAAGTCCTGTGCTTACTTTTGTAAGAATGTCTGCTTGTCTTGAAATTGGCTGTATGTCCGGCATACGACACATCTTCAAGCATTCCCGAAACAGTGGAGCTCCGCCAACAGGTCTGATGAGCGTTATTTCTTCCGTTATCACGATATGCTGAAGGTATAAGTATTTTTTCTTTTGTAAAAATAGTAGCTATCGTTGACGGTCCGTTTCCCTCAATGCAAAGCTGAAACATTCTTCTTACAACAGCAGCAGCATCTTCATCGATCACCCATTCGTTTATATCCGTTTCGGATTTCTTATAACCGTATGGAGGTCTGTTCGCCAACGGCTTTCCCGACATACCTTTTGCCTTGTAAACAGCCTTGATTTTTCGGCTGCAATCACGGGCGTAGAAGTCATTAAACACGTTGCGGAATACCATCATATCGTCCATTGACTTGCTTGTATCAACGTTATCATTGATAGCGATATATCGTATATGATGTTCCGGAAATACAAGCTCGATATACTGACCGGTCATAAGATAATCTCGTCCTAAACGTGACAAGTCTTTTGTGATGATGATACCTATTCTTCCCGCTTCCATATCCTCCATCATTCTTTGAAAGTCCGGGCGATTGAATGTCGTTCCGCTCCAACCGTCATCAACGTAGAATTGTGTATTCGGGAAATTGTTATCTTGTGCGTATTTGAGAAGAATACTTTTCTGATTAGTGATACTGTTGCTTTCTCCTGCAAGCATATCGTCCGACGAAAGCCTGCAGTATAAAGCAGTGATCTTGTCTGTCATATAACCTCTCTTTCCGACAAGATACAAATATGGATTTATAGCATCTTTATTATACACCAAGTCTCACGATTTGTCAAGGCTTTAAAGTATCACTCCGCTAAATTATTTGTATCTTGTCTTAATGTAATTCATTGTTTGATTTTACGCTGATAATTTTTCTATATCTTTTATTATCAGCCTGTTTATAACGTCTTCGAGAGTATCCTTGCAGTCAAGGTCGAACACGGTCTCGACAATATATGTGGATTTGCCAAACTTGTATATCGACACATTTTCCTGCCGGTTCTCGGTCTTTGTTTCTGCCGCCGTCACGGCGGTCTCGCTGATGAGTTCATTTCTTATCATAATACCTCTCTTTCGTGCGGGCTGCACCTGTATATTTTTATGGGTAGCCCGATATTGATTTCTTCTCCCATGTTTTTATTATTTCTGTTTGTCTGAATTGCTACGAATGGCATAGCAAAGCCTACGGCGGCACACCGCTAAACTTAAATATTATCATGTCATCATCCCCTTTAAATAGTCTCTCCTCACGAACAAAATAAACCGCATCTATAGCCAAACAACGAAGAATGTGATATAATAAAAGTGCAAGGAAAAGATGAAAAACAGAATAAAAAGCTTGCACTTTTTAGGAGAGCGCTATGTATAAGAAGAACAAAAATCATCAGATAGCATTTACAGACTTCAACCAACCGCTTGGGATGCAGATGAACCCAAAGAATCGTTGGGTAATAAAGGCGACGACTATTCCGTGGGATAAAATAGAGGACAAGTATGCCGGATTGTTCCCGAGCGATACTGGAAATGTTGCAAAGCCGCTAAGAATGGCACTCGGTTCATTGCTTATTCAGCAGCAGCTTCATTTCTCCGATGAAGAACTTGTTGAAGAAATACGTGAAAATCCGTATTTTCAGTATTTTGTTGGACTTCCCGGATACGTTGATGACATACCGTTTGTGCCTTCACTGCTTGTGGAGTTTCGCAAGCGCCTCAATGATGACGTTATGATCGAAATCAACGAGATGATACTTGAATACAATTTGCCTGAATGTTACGCAGATGATAACGATAATAATGACAGTGGTAACGATTCAGGAGGCAGCAATGATGACAGCTCTTCGGACGATGATACTGAAGAAGAATATTATGATACTTCCAAAAACAGTGGAACACTGATAATAGATGCGACCTGCGCACCTCAGAATATCAAGTATCCGCAGGACATAAATCTGTTAAATGAAGCTCGTGAAAAGCTGGAAAAGCTCATCAAGAAAATATGCAAAGAGCAGAACTGGTATGTTCCGAGAACATATCGCAAGCAGGCAAGAAAAGACTATCTTGCAATTGCAAAATGCAGGAAGCGCCCGGCAAAAAAGCTCAGAGCTGCAATCAGAAAACAGTTGAATTATGTCAAACGCGATCTTGGTTACATTGAGTGGTTTCTGATGCAGGACGGTGTTGAAATAACCCGGAAAGAAGCAGAAATGCTTAGTACGATAATGAAGCTGTATGAGCAGCAGCTCT
>CAMOKN010000104.1 GCA_946617595.1 uncultured Clostridia bacterium | reverse complement strand
CCGACAGACCAGCCCGGCTTCGTCGGCTTTCCTTGTATTCGACGCGGCTATCTCATTTTCTCTGTTCAAAGCGGTTTTTAGAGGTACCCTAAAGTGATCGGCAGGTATTTATATCAAAGAAGTTAGTCATTAATTATAAAAAAATTGCCCAAAAAGAGACAAATCCTACAAATATAATTATAGATTATTGACAGAAAGAAAAAATTAATATATAATAGTATTGCATAATCATAAATACACGGAGGGACATTGAAATGTATGACAATAAACTTGTCTGCGGCATTTGCGGCGGAAGCATAAATGCCGACGAGAGCAACTCGTTCGGTACTTGCATAGGCTGCGGTCATTCCTCGGCATATCCTAAGGCTGATATCAAAAAAATCAATCGTATAACATACCTAAGAAATTCTTTCAGATTCAATGAAGCTGCAAAAATGGCTTCTGAACTTGTTGAAAGTCACCCCGATGACAGCGAGGCATACTGGACGCTTCTGCTCTGCGAGTACGGTATCCAGTACGTTCGTGAGGGTTCTTCGCGTTATCCTGTTTGCAGAAAAGACGTTTCTGAGCTCGTTTCTCTCAGAGAAAGCAACAGCTTCAAGAAGGCTCTGAGCTATGCAACGGAAGAAGCGGTCAAGAATTATGAAGAACTCGCCGCATCTCTTGAAGACAGCATCAATATTTCACTTAACATAATGAAGCAGGACAAAGAATACGATGTGTTTGTTCTTTCTCCCGAAAATTCGACGGTTGACAGTGATTTCGACGGAGATAAGATATATCTTCGCTTTACCGCAAATCTCGGATTCAGTGTATTTTTCGGCCCTGAGGTGCTGAAAGATATGGATCCCGTAGAAAAGGCTGCACAGACATTATATGCACTCAAACATTCAAGGATCTTCCTTGCGCCTTTCAGAAATATCCATGATACATATAACGGATTCCTTGAATATGCAACAGAAATTTTCTGTGAAGAAGCAGCTGATTCAAAGGGAAAAAAGCAGGTGTTCCCGGTATTCGATTCTACTGCGATAAACTTCCAGCAGATACCCGAAAAGCTTGTATGGTGCGATGATATTTTCGATTGCTCGGAAGATGATTTTATGAGAGAGCTCTCCGAGAAGATCGAAGGAATACTCAAACCTGAGGTTGCGGCTATAGTTCCGGATTCTCTTGTTACCGCAACAGCTGCAAACAAGGAAAATCTCGTAAAACGTGCGTATATGTTCCTTGAGGACGGAGAATTTGAGACAGCCGATTCTTATTTCGACAAGATACTCGATATAGATATCGAAGATTCAAGAGCATATATCGGAAAGCTTCTTGCTGAGTGCAGGATAAGGACTGAAGAAGAGATCAAGACTCTTCCGCAGACTGTTACAGACGACAAGAATTTCAAAAAGGCTCTGCGTTTTGCAACACCTGAGCAGAAGAAGCATTATGAAGAACTCAACAATGCTATCGTATCACGTATTGAAGAGGAAAGACGCGAGATCGCGGAACAGCATGCGAAGCTGAAAGCAGAGCGTGAAGAAAAGGAAGCGATCGAACGTGCGCGCCGTGCCCGTCAGGAAAAGGAAGAACGCAAACAGCAGTTCCAGCGCCGCCGCGATCCTATGAGAAATACGCTGCTTGAAGTTCAGGCTGAGCTGAACAAGACGTTTATCACGCCCAAGCGCCGCGCGGAACTGAAAGAACAGGAAGAAACATTAAAGAAGAATCTCAAAGAACTTGAAGAACAGTTCAAGGATATTTTCGATTAATTCATAATAAAAATAGCACAGAGCATCGCAAAATGATACTCTGTGCTTTTTCTTTTTGTGTGGAATAAAACCGAAATTAATGAGTTCAGGTATTCGCCTTTCAGGAAGGTGGGAGAGAGGAGGGGTCTGGGGAGGGGAGGCAGGATGCCGCAAAGAAGCTCACAGAACGCCGCAAGGATGCGGCGATAAAATGAGCTTCCAGAGAGGGAGGAAACCTCATTTACGCGACGCTGCACGAAACAGCGCAGGAAGTTTCCAAGAGCTTGCACGATGCAAGCTGCTAAGAAACTTCCGTGGGGAACATGGGGTTCCCTTCCTCTTCCTTCCCCACTCTCAAGCGAAGTGACTTTGATCTCACATATCTGTGACATTTTTTGTAGCCACGGCATTGAGCGAGCCGTCAGCGGTTATCCCGGCTTCGGTGTACTCATAATATGCCTGACTTCCGATCATAGCGGCATTGTCACCGCAGAGGGATATCGGCGGAACAAACAGTCTTATCCCGCTTTTCTCACAGCGTTCTTCGAGAAGCGACCGCAGTCCTGAGTTTGCAGCAACACCGCCTGCGAGCGCAGCGGTCTTGTAACCGTATTCTTCGGCAGCTGCAACGAATTTCGATGACAGTATATCCGCGACCGTGTATTGAAACGATGCTGCGAGCGAATCAATATCTGTCTCTTCGCCTTTCTGTTTTGCGTTATGCACAAGGTTTATCACATTAGTTTTGAGTCCCGAAAAGCTGAAATCATACGGGTTTGCGGTCTTGGGACGCGGAAGTCTGTACTTTGTCCTGTCACCGGTCTTTGATGCCTTGTCTATATATACGCCGCCGGGGTAGGGGAATCCCATAGCCCTTGCTGCCTTGTCGAAAGCTTCTCCTGCCGCATCGTCAAGAGTTCTGCCGATCGTCGAGAATTTTGTGTAGCTCTCGACCCTCATTATCTGCGAGTGTCCGCCTGATGCGGCAAGGCAGATATACGGAGGTTCAAGTTCGGGGTGAGCAAGATAGTTTGCGGCAATATGTCCCTTTATGTGATGTACGGGAATAAGCGGTTTCTGCGCCGCGAAGCTGAGTCCCTTCGCAAAGTTCACACCTACCAGAAGTGCGCCGATAAGTCCGGGAGCATACGTCACCGCTATTGCATCAACATCGTTCAGCTCCAGCTGTGCAGCTTCAAGCGCTTCATTTACCACACCGACTATGCTTTCGCAGTGCCTGCGTGAGGCGATCTCAGGAACTACTCCGCCGTACAGCTTGTGTTCCTCGACCTGCGTGGCTATGATGTTCGATAATATTTTTCTTCCGTCCTCGACAACGGCTGCTGCCGTTTCATCGCAGGAACTTTCAATTGCAAGAATCTTCATTTTATTTCCTATATCTTCTGTTCTGCTATCCAGTCAAGCAGACTGAGGGCAAGCAGTTGTTTTTCTCTTGGCATACTTTCTGTTTTCATTGCTGCAATGCGTCCGACATTTCCTATATTTCCGATCTTTTCTGTACCGAGCAGAAGCGAGTCCGGAGTAGTTTTCAGTACAGCGCAGAGTTTCATCAGTACGTCTATGCTCGGTATCGACACCGCTCGTTCTATGTTAGACAGGTACTTGTCGCTGAGCCCTGCCATTTCGTTGACCTGCGACTGTTTCAGTCCGAGTTCTCTGCGGCGTTTAGCTATTCTCTTTCCGAGTTCCTTGTAATCAGTGTACATTTCTTTCCTTTTTTCGACTTTAAATACTATTTTCGACTTTTTATATACATTGAATCGACTTTTAATATTACTAATCCTACTTTAAATATTATTATTCAATGCGATCAGATATTTTATCGGCCAGGCGGAAAAATAAAACAGAAATGCCATTGCGGAAATTATCACCACACATGACAGAACTCCGCGGGTGTCAGTCTCATCAAAGAAATAACCCGATCTTCTGCGTTTTACAAGAATTATGATCTCCATTACCGCACTTATTATCACCGCCGGAAGGAAAAGCTTCATCAGAAAAGGGGTAATGTATAGGCAATACCGCACAAAGCACGGCTAACGCCTTTGCACGTGACTTGCTTGCATCTTTTCCGTCATCTTGCACAGAAATTCCTTGACTTGCGCCAGCAAGCCTG
>CAMOKN010000103.1 GCA_946617595.1 uncultured Clostridia bacterium | reverse complement strand
TCAAACCTCCTAACCGGGCGTGGTCTCCCCGGCAGCGGGGAGGTGTCGAGCTTGCGAGACAGAGGGGCTGACCGACAGACCAGCCCGGCTTCGTAGGCTTTCCTTGTATTCGACGCGGCTATCTCATTTTCTCTGTTCAAAGCGGTTTTTAGAGGTACCCTTGACTAAAAATCGTCTGCCTGAATGTGGACCGTTCCGTTATATGTGCAAAAAATTCATCTGTCTGTGCAGGACCTGTGATGCGAACCAAAAAAATAATCTCAGATATAGTGTTGTGTCTTTTACTGATTTCCGCATTATTATGATATACTATTGCACATTTATAATAAATATGATATAATATGACAGGTAATTCAGCACTTAGATCTACCGAAAACTTATGACTATACCGCATGATATTGTGCGGTACAGCCGTGATAAAAAGGACGGAAAAATGAAGAAAAACGCAGCTCTTATTATTACATCGGCAATGCTGATATCCGTACTTTGCGGATGCGGCAATGACAACAAGCCGACAGAAACCGATGCAGAAGTATCGGCAGCAAATACCGAAATCATAACACGGACCCCGGTCGCTGAGTCTTTTTATATCGAAGAGATATCTGATGAGATCTTTGACCGTATTTACGGAAGATCATTCAAGGAAAACTGCACCCTGCCCAGAGAAGATTTGCGGTATCTTCATGTTTTACATAAAGACCTGGACGGAAACGAACACGAAGGCGAGATGATCGTCAACAAGCATATTGCTGATGATGTTCTGGCAATTCTGAAACAGCTGTATGACGCTGACTATCCGATCGAGAAGATCAGACTGATCGACGAGTACGATGCAGACGATGAAGCTTCAATGGAGGACAACAATTCATCTTCATTCAATTTCAGGTTTATTTCTCATACCACAAAAGTGTCAAAACACGGGCTTGGTCTTGCTGTTGATATAAATACGCTGTATAATCCTTATACCAAAATAGTTGACGGAGAAAGGATAGTAGAACCTGTCACCGGTGAACCGTATCTTGACAGGGAAGCGGATTTTCCTTATAAGATAGATGAAAGCGATCTGTGTTATAAACTGTTTATTGAACACGGATTTGAATGGGGCGGTGCCTGGGAAGACAGAAAAGATTATCAGCATTTTGAGATCCCGAATGAAAAGATAGCTGAATGGTATCCTGAAAATTAACGGCAGAATGTGGCATACCTGAATGCAAGACCGACACCTGAATATTGCTGATCCCTTTACAACCCCGCCGAAATATGCTATAAAACAAGCGAAACCGTGGCACTTTAAGCGCGGGTAAAGCAAGATGTAAATATTGTCTCTCTGTCGATACACCCTTTCTGCCGGTGCAGAATAACAGCGCCTACGGAGACAGAAGCCGACATTCAGGCAGACAATGACCGTATGCTTGAAGGAACCTCTATCGAGGAGATTAAGCAAAGGCTCGATCAGATGATAGCGGAGCAGGCGGCGGCTTCCGGAGAAAACTCACAGGAACTGTTGACAACTGCCGAGAGTGGTGGTATAATAGAAAAAGTGGATGATATTTTTGAGGATAAAAAGGATATGGATGATAATGTTAATGGAACGCTGATAGTTAATCTTCAGTATTTCGCAAATAAGAATATTCCCAAGATGAGTAATAGCGAATTAGAGCGCTCTATATCATCCTAGAACGATAACATTAAAACCCATAAGGATAAACTCGATAATCCAAGAAAGTATTATCCCGATTGGGATAGTTATGATCCCAGGTATCAAGCTGGTTTGAGACGGCATTGGCAACACGAAATCAACACCTTCGAGAATGATATTAATGATGCCAATGACGAATTAAAAAAGAGGTGATTGTTTATGAACAATAATGCAAGCTTGGAAGCATTTGCAGCTGATGTTTATACCGAAATCAAGGAAAGATATGAAGAATCTCAAACTGAAATGAAAGAACATAAAGACGATTCTTTCGTTTCTGGCAGAGCTTTAGCGTTTAATGAAGCCTTTGAGATAATCAAAAGTAGATTAGATATCTACGGTATTAAAGAAGATGCATAAAAATCAAATATCATCATTTCAGCGCACGCCTCCGGGTATGCGCTGTTTTTATGCCCGAAAGGAGAAATAATGGCGGATATATTTCGTAATACAGAACCGATGAAATTGTCTGTCGGTGTAAAGATAACAAATGCAGAAGAATTTGAAAATCTTGTCGATGATGTAAGACAGAAATATGAGGCTTTTCAGGAATCAGTCAGACGACTGAATGATTTTCAGTTGGAATGTAAGATAGGTTGATTCAGATATAAGGGAACCTCTAAAAACCCATTTGAGAAAAAAAGAGCTAATTGCACCAACTGCTTCGTCAAGGCTTCTCGCCTTGCGCCAGCAAGCTTTCGGAGCCTTTCCTTGCATTTGGCACCAGAGCAGGATGCTTTGGTGCCAAAAGAATTATACTCATTTTCTCTTTTCAAAGCGGTTTTTAGAGGTTCCCATAATTTATTCATTGCCGGAATCAGTAATGCCTTTTATGAATGCATAACACATATTCTTAGTAAATGAATCCCTCGTCTTTGAGTTTTATTATCCTGCTGTTGTATATCATGCAGGTCAGTTCACTTGTTATACGTTATAATACTGTGCCTGTGCCGCGAACATTTCCGCGTAAATGCCGCCTGGCTTTCCTGCAAGCTCATCGTGTGTGCCGTACTCTTTTATCGTACAGTCGGCGAACAATGCTATTTTGTCGCAGAATTTGCAGCTCGAAAGCCTGTGCGAGATGTAAACTGCTGTCTTTCCGCCCACGAGGGTGTCGAACTGGCGGTATATATCGTACTCCGCGACCGGGTCGAGCGCGGCGGTAGGCTCATCGAGTATGACCACAGGTGCATCTTTGTACAGCGCTCTTGCGATAGCGGTTTTCTGCTTCTGACCGCCGGACAGCTCCGTCCCGTTCTCGTCAAAGCTCTTGAACATCATCGTATCAAGCCCGTCCGGGAGCTTTGAAACATCATCTGCAAGTCCGCATTTCTCAATGACCTCGTTTATGGCGGGGTCATTTTTACTGTCATCGGAGAAGGATATATTCTCTCTGAGACTGAACGCGAACAGACTGAAATCCTGAAATACCACCGCGAAAAGCTTCCGATACTCTTCGTCTGAATATTCCTTTATGTTCACTCCGTCTATCAGGATCTCTCCCTCGGTAACATCGTACAGCCTGCAAAGCAGTTTGATAAATGTCGTCTTTCCTGCGCCGTTGAGTCCCACTACCGACAGGTGCTCGCCCTGATCTATGGTGATATTTATATTCCGCAGCACCCACTTGTCCGAACGCGGATATTTAAACGACACGTTCCGGAACTCGATAGTATGATCGACGCCTGTTACTCTGCGCGTACCTTTCTGCATTGCGGCTGGATAGTCCATAAATTCGATATAGCGGT
>CAMOKN010000102.1 GCA_946617595.1 uncultured Clostridia bacterium | reverse complement strand
TGTCTCGCAAGCTCGACACCTCCCCGCTGCCGGGGAGACCACGCAAGGTGAGGAGACTTGACGAAATATTCGACGCGGATGACTCGTTTTCTCTCAAATGGGTTTTTAGAGGTTCCCTTAAATTTGAGGACAGATACGACAATTGTTATTATGCATAATATTCTTCTTAATCATTTGTAATAATTGTGCATTGAGAACCTAAAGATTATATGCTATAATATTATATATCATAATGTTCCGGTTTATAAAAAGACGATCAGAAATTTCAGGAATATCTTTTGATAAAATGTTACGTTCTTTTCAGGAGGAAAAAATGAATAAAAAAAGAAAGGCCCTCAGGCTGAGGCTCACACTATTATCGACCATTCCCGTACTTTCCGCTTGTATCATACTTGTTGTGATCTACATTTCTGTAAGCTACAACAGATATATGTCAATGTACAAGGACGAGGGGCTCGCGCTTTCCGAAGCTTACGCATCATCTGTCGAACATACGATCTCATCTCTTTCGCAGCAGTTCGATGTAGTTACTAAAAACCTGAGTATAGTTGACGAAAGCCTTTCCATCGACGATAGAAAGACAATGCTGAAAGATGCCGCTTTCACAAGCACATTCAAGGATTTCTCGATCGCTTACAGCAACGGAAAGACATACAGCAATACCGATATTTCCGCCCGTGAGTATTTCAAGCAGGCTATGGCTACACGGGACGCTTATGTTTCAAGCCCTGTGATCCGTATGACCGACAACTCCGTTACTATTATGATGGGAAAATACTTCTCCGCGAACGGTCAGGATTATGTCGTTTACGGCGGTCTTGCAGCCGAAACATTCTCCGAACTCATCAAGGAAGTCCATTATGAGGAAAACGGCATCGCCTTCATCATAGACAAGGACGGCATTGTCGTAGGAACAAGCACCAATGCTGTCCCCCAGCTCACAGAGCTTTGCGGCGAACATAACCTCGGAAAAACCGTCACAGATGCAGCAGCAGCAATACTCAAGAGCAAGGAAGGCAATGTCGAGTTCACGCTCGGAGAAAAAGCATACATAGCCGGATTTGCCCGTATAGAAAGTCCGGAAGGCTGGTATATCGTGACCGCTACGCCGAAACAGCCCGTACTGGACAGTATAGCAACGGCAGCGATAATGATCATTGTAGTCGCGATCCTCTCAACCATCCTGGCGTTCATCATCACAAATATCCGTATCAAGAAAATAGCAGGTCCCGTCGCAGCTACCGCAAAGCGTATGCAGGAAATGGCTGACGGCGATGTAACGACCCCCGCACAGATATACAAGACAAACGATGAGATCGAGACCATGTCCGAAGCTTCAAACGCACTTATAAACAATATGAGCGCTATAATCAATGATCTTGCCAGAGTGCTGACAGCGATTTCAAAGGGCGATCTCACAGTGCGCACCGGCGTGGCATATCCAGGTGATTTTGTTCAAATAGAAAATTCAATAAATGATATACTCAATGCGCTGAACAACATTATGTCAGATGTCAATATGAGCAGTAACGAAGTTCTCTCCGGTTCCAACCAGATGGCAGAAGGCTCACAGACCCTTGCAGACGGCACTACACGCCAGGCTTCCGCGATCGAGGAGATATCCGCAACTATAGCTGAGGTTTCGACTCAGATCGCAAACACTGCACAGAATGCGGCTCAGGCAGGAAACCTCTCCAGGCAGACCCAGAACAAAGTCAACGAGCAGGATCGTGAGATACAGAACATGGTCCGGGCAATGAACGAGATAAGCTCCACGTCACAGGAGATCGAAAAGATCATAAAGACTATCGAAGATATCGCGTTCCAGACCAATATACTTGCTCTCAATGCGGCTGTTGAAGCAGCAAGAGCAGGCGATGCCGGCAAGGGCTTCGCAGTAGTCGCAGATGAAGTCCGCAACCTTGCAAGCAAGTCCGCCGAAGCAGCAAACAGTACCACATCTCTTATCAACGCTTCTATCGAGGCTGTCGGAAAGGGCAGCAAGATAGCTCTTGCGACCGCGGATTCAATGAAGGAAGTCAAGGATATGTCAGCACAGACTGCTGCACTCATTTCTGAGATCGCTTCCGCAAGCGCAGAACAGAACGAGTCTATCAACCAGATCACCAGCGGTATCGAACAGATCTCACAGGTAATTCAGACAAACTCCGCAACAGCTGAAGAGACTGCCGCTTCCTGCGAGGAACTTTCCGGTCAGTCCAAGCTGCTCCAGGAGCAGGTGGCAAGGTTCAGGTTAAACGGGTAAATGCCCGCCTGAACAACAGCGCATAACACAGAAGAATACCCTCTGTCCGTAATGTGAACTGCTCCGCTTTGTGTTTGCATCAAAAAATATGGCAATTAATTAAGGCTATACAGCACGATCTTTGTGAGGTATAGCCTTAATTAATGTGTCCTCAATTACTGCACTTAATGCAGCTAAAGGCTTCTCTGACAAGAGAACAGCATTAGCCTTTTTCAGTTATATCGAAATACAGATCGACACCGGAAGAAAAAACACTTGCAAGCACTTTGTTATTGTGATATAATGATCCTATCTCAAAAAGGAGGCAAGTCTTGTGAAACGGATCTTGATTATTGGTGTTTCTGCTTTATTTGCCGTACTTATGTGCGTCAATTTCTTTGATTGTAAAACTTTCGCATATAACGACATATTACACGGAGATGATATATATGAAAGGATAGACGAGTATCTGCATTCATCTGCTTCAAACGCCCATATCCCTGCATTGACAGCAACTATCGCAAACAGTGATGAGGTACTGTTCGCAAAAGCCTACGGCGAATGTGAAAGCTGCGACGCTCCTTTTGTTCTCGGGTCGGTCAGCAAATCATTTACGGCGGTATGTATCATGAGACTTGCCGAGCAGGGAAAGATAAGGCTGAATGACCGCATTTCGGTTTATCTGAAAGATATTGCCGACGGAGACCGTATAACGGTAAATCAGCTTCTCAATCACACAAGCGGTCTCGGCGAGCATCAGAACCTTGAAAACTGCCATATCGTCAACGATCAGGGCGTGCATTGTTATGCAAATGTGAACTACTCGCTTCTGGGGAAAATAATCGAGCAGGTCACAGGGACGTCATTTGAGGAATATGTTACCGAGAGTATTTTTGAACCATTGGGACTTGCAGATACTGCCGCTTCATACGAAAAAAGCATTGCGAACGGATTGACAGACGGGCATACCGATTACTGGGGCTTTTCTGTAAAAAGCAGCCCGAAATATCCTGTGGCGGATAACGCATGGATAACTGTCCCTGCCGGATATATATCTTCATCGGCAAATGATCTTGCACGGTATCTGCAAATGTATCTGCGGGGCGGTGAAGGTATCATTTCACAGAAGAGCATAGATACTATGTTCTATGAGGACACCGTTTTTGTTGACGATGATGTTCCGTTCTGGTACGGATACGGCTGGGCGACCGTCAGGGACCCGCTGCCGGAACCGGTCCTGCGGCACAGCGGATTGGTGGAAACGGGAACATCTTGTGTATTTATTATTCCCGGAAAGGATATCGCCGTTGCATTTACCGCAAATGTCAACGACTATTTTGTCACCAACGAAATGATGGACGCCCTCGGCTGGGGAGTGATACTTATGCTTCTCGGTGAAGAGCCGAATATTATATCCTCGGACGCATATATTCTTGAGCATTTAAAGATAGATCTTATAATGCTTGCTGTTTTTGCGGCATCACTGATACCTGTGTTCTTTATCGCCGGATATAAAAAGCGCGCCAGTCAGAAGCATTTCATATCGGCTGCTTTAAGTATGCTTATCGTCAATATTATATTTCCTGTGTTTATACTTCTGGTGGTGCCGGTTTTCTTCAAGACGCCGCTATGGGTCGCAAAAGCATTTGTGCCCGATGTGTTTATAACAGTTGTAGTTTCATCTGCAATATTGTTTATCGGCGGAATAGTTAAGGCAGCAATACTGATCGGAACCTTAAGGCAATACCGCACTAAGAGCGTGCAGTGACCGCACTGTGAGATCGTGCAGAAATGACGCATGGAAATGTAAATAATGTGTGTCTCGCCTGTGTTTTCTTCTACAAATATATGGCTTCCGCAAGACCGGAATCAGCTCTTGACGACAGTATCAGATTCGGACTTTACTTTCTGCTGCCCGGGTGCGTGATGCTGATGATCTTTTTTGTGATCCACAGCATCGCTCAGATCTCCGCATTCGCAAAAGGGCTCACACCGTATCCGAAATGGTGCTGGATATTCTGTATGCCGGTGGGAATGGCAGTCACGATGATGCTGAAATTCGCGGGAAACAACGCTGTTGCAAGCGCCCTCACCGCTGCCTGGATAAGCATTGGTAATCTGTGGATGTTCATAGGGCTGCTGGCGATGATGAAAAAAGCGCAGCAAAACTACAGAAACCTTCCAAAAAGCTGACAGCTTTTCTCGAAACACATTTTCATTGCAATGAAATATACCAGAACAGCAGCGCTTCCAGCGGTGACAATATCCCCATTATGATTATCTGCCGGAGCTGCTGTTTTCGGTTGTACCCGAACTGCTTCCAGCCCGCACAGCCTTCTGTTTCCGGAAAAAAGTGCTGAAAGAAATGTGTTTTGGTGAGCAGGAAGAAGTCGAGCCCGATAATGTCGAACGCCTTGACTCCGTAGCTCATTATGAGAAATCTGACGAGATAGTCCGGATATGTGAAGCTGTTGTTCATGCCGTCCAGACCGCCGATAACGAACAGCGCAATAAATCCGAGAATAAGAACGATCAGGATCATCATTCCGAATACACGCTTTCCGCTCATCGGCAGAGCATCAAGTCTCGGCTGAAGCGATTGCTGTACATCTTCCGGAAAATTCTTTGCGAGCAGCTTAGTTGGCATCGTTACTGTCGCCGACCATATCATCAGCCATAACAGAGCCATTCCGGTAAGTGTGAGAATTATCGTAACAAGCACATCACGCACCGCCCTTCTTTGTTTTCAATTCATACACGATCATCACCATGAACCAGATCATCATGCTTTCGCTCATCAGACCATTCCGGAAGGCGATGCTGAACGCACCCTCGGGCATGAGCATACTCACTCCCTTCAGAACTGCAAAAATAAGCAGCACGTTTGTGAACGCGACCGCTTTCGGAAATACGGTCTTACCGGTTATCTGCAAGTAAAACCAGTACACGAACACGGGCATCATAAGTGCTTCGGAAACCACTATCACCCATGATGTTTTTTCAAAAAGCATCGTACACAGCGCCTTTATTTCAAAGCTCCCATAAGTAAACTCTGTGCTCATGTTCAGCTGACTGTAGAGGACGAGTATCATGATATAGTAGAGGTGCAGAGCTAACCATGGCGTCAGACCGAATACGTTGAGGTAGTGATATATCTTTTTGTGCTTTTCGTCTGTGATGTAATTCTGTACCGCAAACAGCGCGATCCCATAAAGGATTATACCGGGAAATGCAAGCGCCATTGCGAGAGTAAAGCGCCACAATGGTATCTGCGCAGTTCCCTCGGTCAGCCAGTTCAGATACAGCGTATCATAACCTGCATCACCGTACATCATCAGCCAGTCCCCGCCTCCGAAGCATAGACAGCCGAGCATTCCGCAGATCAGCGCCGCGACTGTTTTCTTACTTGTCATAGATCTTATGTACCTCTTTCCAATCCGGCATTGCAGCTCTCATTCTGTCCCACACCGGCATTCTGTATTCCGCAGCTAAATTGTGCAGCTTGTTGAACTCACGGTCAATGTACTCCATTTCGGTCACGGCATTCCTGCAATGGTCGGTGGCTGCCAGCTCACCCACAAATGTTTTTGCCAATGCCCGAAGCGCCAGATTTGTTGCAGTCATTTTAGCCCTGCTCTCAAAGAATTTTTCATCTCCGACCGGACGTATCTTTACCCCGGCTCTTTTTATCAGACCATAGGCTTCCTTCGCTGCGGCAGTGATATCGTTCACCTCATGCTTTGCTGCTGTCCGAAGGTTACAGCCCCGCTTGTAGCTCAGATAGACTATCGGCATGATGAATGCGGCGTGGCAGTACAGCCAGCCCTCCATGTCGTCCATGAACTCAATTCCGTATTTCGAGCCGGAAAGTGCTTTCCGAAGCGCTGCTTTGTCCCGTGGTGACGGGAAACGGTGCAGCCCACCGACAACGAGCCTGCTGCTGCCCCACCTTACGCAGATCGTGTGATTGCCCTCGCGCACGCCGCCGGTACCCTGAAATCCGAACAGCAGGGTCTTGCCATTGCCTGCAAGACGGTGAAATTCACGCTCGGTATCTGCTGCACAAAGATTATTTCCCACAAGCACAAAAAGAGAAGCGTTTACCTTAGCGATCACCGGCAGGAGCGCAGTCTGCTGCTGTCCCTGCATTACCGAAAACACGATGTCATAGCGTTCGTTTTCGTCCGCTTTTCCGATGACTTTAGGACGGTCGATGGTTTTCTTTTTTTGAAGTTTATGCTTGATGCGCAGTCCGTATTTTTCGAGTATTTTCCGTGTTCTACCACGTGCACAGACAGTCACGTCGTTTCCCGCACGACATAGAACGTGTGTCAGATATGAGCCTATGACTCCACAGCCGTAAACAAGAATCTTCATACATTTGCCTCCATTCGTTAGTGCCTGCTAACCTTATATATAATATCACATCGGCATCTCATTGTCAATATCATATAACAAATAAGGGAACCTCTAAAATGGGATTTTCAGAGGTTCCCTTTAGGATATACCACATAAAGAGCGTTCGGTGATCGCTCCCTCAGCATTTTTATGCCAAGGGAGCTTTCAGCTTCTCAAACCGTATGTTACTTCGGTGACATACGGTTTTTTCTGCCCCGGAGTCCGGATAAATTTTTATAATGAAATCAAATCTCCCGCGAGGCTGCTTTAATAAAAAAATTTGTCACAATGATATGCTGTCAAAACTATTGACTTTTTGAGCAGCACGTTGTATAATAGAATATAGTTAGCCGCAGCTAACGCAAGCGGAACAAAAATGGCAGGACTATTTCTTATGATCCGCAGCATAGCAGGATAATAACAGCCGCCAAAGCCTGAACGGGAGTCAGAAAAATCATAATCACAAGTACAGCAGAGAAACGCGGAACGCGGTGCGTAAAAAGTGATAATATTGCGGATTGTCATCTATTGTCTGATATTCACTGCTATGGTATATACAGCCACAGCAGGAAAAGCCGTGAATGCCTTGTTCTTCTATCCGAAACCATATCAGGAGACAGCTTTTGAGCGTGGCATTTCCGACAGAGGAACAGTGAAGCGTAAACGCAGCAGATTTATGACAGCATTTTACATAGTCATGACTATAGCACTTGTGCTTATCATTGCGTTATGGAATAAGGTAAGTGATTTTAAGGACGCATATTTGCAAGCTCTGCTTTTCCTTGAAGTGATGAATATTTATAACGGAACTGTCATAGATAAGCTGTGGGTGGGACACAGCAAATTCTGGGGAACCTCTAAAAACCCATTTGAGAGAAAACGAGTCATCCGCGTCGAATATTTCGTCAAGTCTCCTCACCTTGCGCCAGCAAGCCTTCGGAGCCTTTCCTCATCTTCGACACGGCTGCCACATTTTCTCTTTTCAAAGCG
>CAMOKN010000101.1 GCA_946617595.1 uncultured Clostridia bacterium | reverse complement strand
TGTCTCGCAAGCTCGACACCTCCCCGCTGCCGGGGAGACCACGCAAGGTGAGGAGACTTGACGAAATATTCGACGCGGATGACTCGTTTTCTCTCAAATGGGTTTTTAGAGGTTCCCTTAATATTATAAGGAATGTTACAATGTCTGTTGAACTAAGTATTGAGTCTGAAAACGAAGTGGGCAGTATTCTTTACGGGCACATGAGCCCCAAGAAGGCAGCGGAATATCTTTATGCAAAAAATATTTCTTCAAGAAGCTTTTCAGAGACGCTGGCATCAATGTACAGCGGCGAAAACGCTCTTGATATGCTTATCAGTTTTTATTTGATAATTGAGCCCGGAGTAAATCTTCAATCGCTGAAAAAGCGTCTTCGCAACTGGCTTTCCGATAAAAATCAGCCTAACGACAGAGAAGACTTCTTCCGCATTGCCTATGCTCTCAGACTTGGTATTGAGAATCTCAACTTTCTTTTGGGATTGTGTACCGATTACGGCATTCAGTACAGAAACGGACGTGAGCTTGTACTGTCGTGGTTCCTGAACAAAGGCTATGGTTATAGTGAAGCCTGTGAATTTTATAAGACACTGGATCCGGTGACTGAGATGAATACGATCGCACCGGGAGTTACATCACGCATGTGATACATAACGAATTCAGTTCAGTGCAGTCAGTAAGCGATCTCAGAAAGCTGTATAATTCTTACGGGAAAAAGTTAGGAACGCTGCACATAAGGAGTTATTATTATTTCGACAAGTTTTTCAGTCAGCTTGTTTCACCGACTCAGTATTCCGGCGCAGACGAACAAAGTTATTCAATCGACGATGTAATGAACAGCTATCTTTCCATGAACATCCCTTCCGGACGTGACCGCACCGGATATTCACTTATTCAGAAGCTTATAAAACACAACTGGCCGAATACTACATCGCTCAAAAACATACGAAACCATACCGAAGATGTGCCCAGAAAGCTGTTGCTGCTGCTTTATGTGGCAACAGAAAACAGCCTTGACAGCGACCCATACCGCGAGACGGACGAAGAGTATATTACTCTTGAAGAGCGTGTAGAGGATCACTGGTGGACAATAAATGCAATGCTTGGAGACTGCGGTATGGCGCTTCTTGATACAAGAAATGCCTTTGACTGGCTGATACTTTATTCTATCGCTGCCGAACCTGACGAGGCAATGAGCGAAAGAATGGAAAATGTCATTTCAGAACTTTACGGAGACAACATAAAGGGACCTCTATAGGCAATACCGCACCCGATCGGAAAATGTTCGGGTGCGGTATTATTTTTTACGATTTTATCTGTCCGTTTCCGGTAATTGCGCTTGTGTTCATATTCGACTCCATGTGAAGAATGCCGTTGTTGACAAATTTTCCCTTTATGCTGTCAGTGATGCTCCAGAGGCGGAATAATGACATCTGTCCGTTATTGATAATGCTTGAACCGTGGTTCAGTGCAAACGAGTAGTAGATGGTCATATCAAGATTTCCTTCGTTTTCTATTTTTGTCTGACCCGAAAGAACAGTCGAGCTGCCATTAAGTTCAGCTCTGCTGTTTTCTGTAATATGGATCCATGTATTATTGATCTCGATCGTTCTTCCGCGTGAGCTCATATGCGAGTCGTCGGAAACATGGATATTGCAGCCCGTAAAGTTTACGCTTCCGTCGAACATCAATGTGCTGCCGCCGTCACAGACTATCTCAGCACCTTCATAATAGGAGTGATCTGCTTCGGGACAGATGAATTTTGAACCCGTGCCGACAGTGAGCTTCGTCCCTTTGTTCTGGATCCAACCGCCTCTTTTTACGACAAAGGAGCTGTTGCTAAGCTCGATCGTGATATCGTCGCCGTTATATGACTTTATTCCGGCATATACATTGCTGTTGTCAATATAAAGGTTGCCGCCGCTCTCAACATACAGAGTGTGGTACCCATGCTGGAAGTTTAAAGAACAGTTATAAAGCTCAATATACTTTCCGTTAATGGGACCTTCATTTTCACGATAAGATGATGTGGAGAAGATATCAGCATCTACGGCAGTGAACTTCGCATCTCCTTTCATCGTGATATGTCCTTCAAGTCTCAGATCCTTGGATACGGTTATATCTTCGTCAATCTCTATATCCGATGCGACGCATACCGAGATCACTTTATTGTCGGCAAGAGCTTCAATAAGTTCTTCCTTGGTATTTACATCTCTCTGCGTCTCAACATATGAGGGAACACTCATGAGCTCTACATTGTCCGGTGTTTTGTAGTTATAGTAATTGTTATATGTTATAATTGCTCCGGTCTCTCCATGAGTATTTTTTCCGAGTTCAAACGAACAATAATCCAGCAGCATGACTGAGTTTACAAAATGGATATTATCAGCAAATGCCGATTTACAGATACTCCGGTTGTTCCATACTCCGTAATTACAGAAAACAGAATCCTCCTCAGCGCTGAAGATCCCGAAATTCTCGAAGGTCGAACTCATCTCGATGCACATACCACTTCCGCTTTTGACAGTCATCAGACCGGAATTCAGTGCCATACAGTTTCTCAGAGTGATCCCGTTGTTGTGATCGAGAATGACTGTTCCGCGATTCACAAAATTCCTGATATTTTTATCCTTGTTTCTTGGTTGGATACCCAGACCGAATGATCCGTAATTCACTATCGAGCCGCCGTCACACAGGTCGATGAAATGTTCGTTATCTGTATTCCCGTAGTTTATGAATGTACCGTCAAGAACGATGCTTCCGTTTAATGAGCCTTCATTTACAAGAAATGAACCCGGTGCAAAATAAAGCATACCTTGTCTGTCCCAGAAGTCAAGATCTTCGCTGTAATATATCGAAGCACCTTCTGCTATCTTTACCGGTACATTAACGGTGTACAGATATTCATTTCCTTCTCTTTCGATGAACTTCAGATCAGATGTTATCACGATAGGTTTATTGTCGTTATTCACTGCATCTCTGAATTCCTGCCATGTAGAAACATAATTCACGTCGCCTTCAAAAATATCATCGCTGTAATTGATAAGGTTGTTATTTTCATTATAAGCCTTGCTGTAAACAGTGCCGAAATTCTCCTTATCATCGAACACGATCATCTGGCGCTCGGATCTCAGGTCATTTCCGGACTTCACGAATATTCTGCTTCCGCTTCCGTGCAGACGCAGATACGGTGATTCAAATGTACCCGCGACAGAAATACAGCCGCTTTCGGTTATCTCGACGCTTCCGGAGGATAAATCAAATCCTTCATCGACAAACACAGGCTTTGTGATATATATATCCGCCAGCTCAACGTGTGAACGTATCACTATTGCATTTACAGACTTGTCGTCCATAAGCATCTGCATTTTTCCCTTATAGACATCATCGTTTTCTTCAAGTATGAATGCATTGTTATAGAACTCATCGAGCATATCTTCGGTATATACGATCTCATCGCTCTCCGGCATCTCCGATATGGTTAAAGAGGAAGCAGTTGTGGTCGTTTCGGATGTTCCGGTATCCGGAGCAGCGGTCGATGTAGTCTGTTCCGGTTCACTGATATCCGACTGTGCCGGCACGCTCGTGGATACAGCGGCGACTGCCGGATCATTTCTGCCCGATAAAACCGAAACGTGATGATTATACCCGCAATTACTACCGCAGCCGCTGCTGAAGCTCCGAATATGAACGCACGTTTTTTATACCACGGCACGGTGTTTTCAGCTATTATCAGATCTTCTTCTTCTTTTTTGCTGTCGGGATCTTCATTGATGCCGTCATCTGTATCGGTGTCTTTTGAGTCATTACTGTTAATATCATCTTCATCGACAGTTAAGGTATTGTCTTTATCCACACCGTCCGGAACGGGGTTATCATCGGGAACTGTATAAAGAGCAGCCCACATTTCCTTTACCGTCTGATATCTGCGGTTCGGCTCGACTCTGAGCGCGTGCATAAGCACTTTTTCTTTTGCCGGAGATATACGCACACCAAGTTTTGAGGGCGGGATAAGTTCGTCATTTCCGATACGGTCAAAGGGCCTTTCTGGCGGCTTTCCTGTAAGACAAAAATACATAGTTGCCGCAAGAGAATATATATCGGTATATGCACCCTGTCCTTTCGACATATACTGCTCGATAGGGGCGAAATCCTGTTTCACGGCGATCGTACTGGTAGTGATAGTACCTTGTTCTGCTTCACGTGCGCACCCAAAATCAAGAAGACGTATGTTTCCGTTTTCAAGCATAATATTGTCGGGAGATATGTCGCGGTGAATAAGACCAAGCTCGTGAAGCTCAGACAATGCACCAAACAGAGGCTCGACAAGTTCAAATAGTTCATCTGGAGGTATCCCGCCGCCGCGCTGTTCGGTAAGTTTTGAAAAAGTGGTACCTTCGATGTACTCCATTACGATATAGGCGGTGTTATTTTCCTCAAAATGATCTTTTACGCCCACTATGACCTTTTGTTTTTCCATTTTTGCCATAGTGATCGCTTCTTTGAGGAATTTCTGTTTTCCGCGTTCATAGCTTGCGTATGTCAGAGGATTTCCTATCTGGCTCGTTATATTCAGAGAAGAAGATGTTCTTGATGCCCGGTCACGAGGATAGTATTCCTTTATGGCGACCTTCAGTTCAAGTTTAAGATCACAGCCTATATATGTTATACCGAATCCGCCTTCTCCGAGCACACGTCCTACGAGATACCTGTTAAAAAGGACTGTGCCCGGCGGAAGATGATGTGAAGCTGCAACATAATTACCTTCGGTAAGTCCGCATTTCGGACAGGATTTGCCTTCAGGTATGGGTGTCATGCAATATGTACAATATGATTTTGCCATTGCTGTCCCCTCCATTTTTACATTATATCATATTTTATTCGCAATTTCAATCTATTCCCAGATATTTCTGAACAGATCGGCAGACTGCTTATTTCCGCGCTCTTCAGTTTTTGCTTTATCATCTGCATGAATAAAAGCTTTCGCAAGATCGGTGAATTTTTCGCTGAAGCGCATCAGAATATATTTTTTATTACCCGTCCATATGGTCAGCTGAGTACATGTTGACGGAGAATCTGTTTTTTTGCTGCCGTAAGGATTACGTGTGAGATCCTCCGCTTTGATCTTTGTAATGTCTGAAAGCCTTATTTCGGTACACTGCTTTCCGGGTATGTCAATAATAAGTCTTTCCGATGTAAGAACATAGTACCACGGTTTGCTGTAATGTGCACGGCACACCACTTTCAGCACTTCGCCGTCATTGCATTTTGCGGTATAATCTTCCGTGGCTTTTCTGTCCATATCTACCGTATCGGTTTTTTTGTCTGCGCGGGAAACTACAATTGTTCTTACAACTCCCAGCACTGCGGCTATCACAGCTACTGCGAGCATCAGATAAATGGGGTTCATGTGATTTCTCCTTTCGCCGGCTTTGTTCAATGCGGCAGATTGAGCAGTATGATCAGCAGTGTGATCAGTCCGGCACCTATAGCAACAACTGCTGCGATGTTTCTTCGGGGCGGAGCGGAATCTGATACAAGATCGTGGTGGGAATCGGGATCGGGAGGTTCAGGCTGTAACGCCGAAAGTGCTTTTTCAAGCATATCCGCAGCTTCCTTCATGGTTTGCACGCGAGAATCGGGCTGAAGTTCAAGACACCACATAAGAAGCTGCTCTATGTCAGCCGGCAGGTCTATATTGCACTGAGACGGCGGTACGATAGGGTCCGGATGCCCGTTTACTTTTATCTCGAACAGGCGTTCGGGAGCAGGGGTGGGTATCTGTCCGGTTATGCAGTAATAAATTGTAGCCGCTGTGGAATAAACATCGGTGAACCCGTTCTGTCCTGTTTTCTGGTACTGTTCAAGCGGTGTGAACCCGGGTTTTATGTTTACCGTATGTTCGTTTACAGCCGTTGAGCGTGCGCTTCCGAAATCCAGCAGTTTAAGGGATCCGTCCGGCATTACCATGATGTTATCGGGTGCTATATCGCGGTGAAGGACGTCTGACTTATGCAGCTCCTGGATATTACGCATAAGAGGAAGCATTTTTCTGAGTATATATATGGGTTCAAACCGTTCCTGTGTCTGCATGAGATCCTTTAATGTCGTACCCGCAAGATACTCCATTACCATATAGGCAGTGTCGTTTGCGGAAAAATAATCAATGACATGAACAACATGAGGGATATTTTTCAGCGCAGCAAGCATTGAAGCTTCCTTCTCAAATTTTTCCATGCATTGGTTATATTTATCCCTGTCTTCTTCTATGATATTCGGACACAATCCGACACGCGCGGCGGAGTGGAGCATACCGACCGGAAAATATTCCTTTATCGCAACAGTCACACCGGTTTGTGTAATTTTTGCTATGTATGTTATTCCGAAGCCGCCTGCACCGAGCTTTTTACCGATACGGTATTTATTTCCTTTTTCGGAAGTAAGCTCGGTTCCCGGCACAAGATCGCAGGTGCCGGGGGTATAGTCAGTCTCACGTCCGCAGCAGGGACAATATGCTGAAGAGCTGTCAATCTCTGTCATGCAGTGCGGGCAGAAATCATAACGCATACGTTATCATCCTCTTTTCGATACGATTATAAATTTCTGATCTTCAGAACCAAGCCAGAAAATGCTTCCTTCTTTGAGAGTTACCGTTTCGTTGGGTGAAAGGCGTCTTCCGGGTGCTACAAATGTTCCGTGAGAAGAACCGAGGTCGGTTATGCAGAGGTCACCCTTGAAGAGCTTGACTTCACAATGCTTTGAGCTGATGCCGGGTGTTGTTTCAGGAACTGTCACATTGCTCTGACGCGGATCTCTTCCTATGATAACAGAGCCCTTTGATTTTATCATTATGCGCTTGCCCGACAATACCCCGGAAATTCCTTCTATGCGAAGTCCGGTATCTCCGGTCTCTGTACGCTCTGTATCCTTACGCTGAATGAGATTGTCATTTGCGCCGGCTGCTGACGATCCTCTGTCTTTGCGGGAGCGGGAAGTCAGAATTACTATAACTATTACAGCACCAGCAATCAACACCAAAGCTACAGCACCTATAATTAATGTGTCCTCAATAACTGCCTTTTGGCAGTTATTGGCTGAAAATCTGCAAAACAGATTTTCAGATGTTGTGTAAAT
>CAMOKN010000100.1 GCA_946617595.1 uncultured Clostridia bacterium | reverse complement strand
TTCTTCCCGCGGTAGAATGCGCCGTCACAGGTAGCACAGTAGGAAATACCTCTGCCCACAAGTTTGTCCTCGTTCTCAACTCCGAGCTTGCGGTTCTCTGAACCTGTGGCAATTATTACTGCCTTTGCGGTGTAGGTGTTGTCATCTGTGATAACTTCCTTTGTATCACCGTTATCCTTGATTCCCACAGCCTTCTCGAATACGAATTCCGCACCGAGTTCCTGCGCCTGTTCATAAACCTTTGTCGCAAAGTCATATCCGGAAATATGCATAGCGGCGGGATAGTTCTCGATGTCGGGAGGGTTTATTATCTGACCGCCGTAGCTTAATGCTTCGAGAACGAGAACGGTTTTTGATGCACGGCGGGCATAGATCGCGGCAGTAAGACCTGCCGGACCCGCACCAATGATTATGATGTCATACATGGCGATACCTCATCAGAAAAGCTTGATTATCTCGGATTTGGGTTTGAGACCTACGCTGCGCTTTGCTTCCTTGCCGTCCTTGAAAACTACGAGACAGGGGATCGAAGAAACGTCGTAATCGTAAGCGAGATCATCGTTCTCGTCAATATTCACAGATACGATCTTTATATCGTCCCTCTCTTCTGCGAGCTGTTCGATAGTAGGTTTTAGCATCTGGCACGGACCGCACCAGTCCGCGTTGAAATCAACAAGCACCGGCTTGTCGCTCTTCAATACTTCATTCTCAAATGTTGCTGTCGTAACTTCTGTAACTTTCATTTCTCATTCCTCCTGTGACCTGTTTAAATTAGTCAGGATCCGGCATATAAGCTCATAGAGCTGTTTCCCTTCATCGCTGCCGATCCCTATGCTCGCGCACATCTTTTCGTGTACGCGGAGCACCTTTTCTTCGAGTGCAGTACCGTCTTCCGTGAGAGTGATCGAAAGATTTCGTTCATCGGCAGATGATCTTTCCCTGCGAAGGTAGCCTTTGGCTTCGAGCTTTTTCAGAAGCGGGGTAAGGGTACTGGGATCAAGCATAAGTGTCTCGCTGACTTCCTTGACATTGGACAGTTTCATCTCCCAGAAATACATCATCACGATATACTGCGTGTATGTGAGGTTATACTCTTCGAGCAGCTCGGAGTATTTCCTCGTCAGCTCTTTCGCGCAAAGGTAGATAGGAAAGCAAAGCTGATCTTTAAGTCTGAGTTTATCTTTTGTCTCCTGCATTTCACATCAGTGCCGCGATATCGGCTTCCATATCCTCGGGCTTGAAGGTGGGGTCAAAGCGCTTTACAACATTACCGTTTCTGTCAACGAGGAACTTTGTGAAATTCCACTTGATATCGCCGGGCTTCTTGCAGGTGGTGCTGAGGGGCTTTATCATATTCATGGCAGCCTTGTTCTTGAGACCCTTTATTTCTTCGTCTGGCATCTTTTCCTTGAGGTAAGTGTAGAGCGGGAGTTCATTCTCGCCGTTGACGTCGATCTTTGACATCTGCTCAAACTTGGTCTTGTATCTTGCTGTGCAGAATTCGTGGATCTCCTCATCGCTTCCGGGAGCCTGGCTTCCGAACTGGTTGCAGGGGAAGTCGAGAACTTCAAAACCCTTGTCGTGATATTTCTCGTAAAGGTTCTCGATACCTTCGTACTGGGGAGTGAATCCGCAGCCTGTAGCGGTATTGACTACGAGGAAAACCTTTCCTTCGAGTGTATGAAGATCGAGCTCTTCACCTTTTCTTGTTTTTACTGTGAAATCATAAACGGACATAGCAGTTACCTCCTGTTGAATTAAGATAAAGCTCGTAATATTATTATATACAAATATTCGCGCTTTATTATTTTGCTTACAAATAGATTATATCAAATCGAATTGAATTTGTCAATAGTTTTTGAAAATTTTTTAAATTATTTCTGAATGTGACACTGGTAGCAAGAAAAAAGCAGCATTTCCGGAAGTAAGACCGGAAATGCTGCTTTATACTAAATTAGTATCTATCTGTAAACAAAACCAAGTAATTTCGTCACGATTCAGATATGCGCGCAGAGCGCGCTCCACAATTGTGCATTTTGAATTGTGAATTGTGCATTTGGCAATATTTCGATAGTATGTTCTGTGCAAACGATCATGCATTCTCTCCGCTGTCAGCGGGGGAGGGTTCCGGGGATCCGTCAGTTTCCTGCTTTTCCGGCTCCGGGAAGAGATGTTTCTCGATGACAGCCATTATCTCGTCAAGCCGCTGACCGCCGATGCCGCGTATCTGACCGAGATCCTCGCGCAGTTTCGCCATATCAACGGCGGGTGAGGTTTTGGGCTGGACATCTTCCTCACTGAGCCTGTTGTACAGGTTCTCATAGGTGTGGATAATAAACTCGCCGCGCTCGTCATCGCTTATCTCTTTGATAGTATTGAAGATATCCTTTGTGAAATTGTTGTAGAATTCCGAGCCTTGTCTGGACACGATCATCACCTTCCGTTCAGATAGTTGATCAATAAAGGACTTCGAGGTAATCTACCGGGTTGAGCTTTTCCGAGCCTCTGCGCACTTCAAAGTGCATATGAGCTCCCGCAACTATACCGGTAGCGCCCTCCTTTGCGATAGGCTGACCCTGGATAACCTCTTCGCCGACAGAAACGAGCACTTCGCTGCAGTGACCGTAGAGCGTCTGAAGACCGTTTCCGTGGTCTATAATGACGCAGTTTCCGTAGCCGTAGTTGCTTCCCGCGTGGATAACGGTTCCGCTTGCACCCGCAAAAATAGGTGCTCCGTAGTAAGCCACGATATCTAAACCGAGGTGACCGGCATAGCCGCCGTCCCACTGGGTATATTCGCTGATATGGCTCTTGCCGATCTCCATAGGCCAGATGAACTTTCCGTAGCCCGCATCGTCGGAAGAGTACTGCTCCGGCGGTATTTTGGTGCCGATAGCTATATGTTCCGTAACGGGGTTTGAGATAACTCTTACAGCCGTTACTCTGCGGCTCGTTTCCATATTGTTGACATAAGTTACCGAAGCGGTTACATGGTTTTTGCCGTTTGAGCCCTCTGTGGTAACTCTTGTAACGCCGCTGTAAAGGGTATCGTCGTTGTGGTATTCGGTCGTGTACGGCACTTCGGTATCGTACTCTTCCACCAACGACACATTTACGGAAAGAAAAGGTATTTCCTCTCTTATCTTTATACGCTGATTGGGGTGCAGGTCAGATGTATCTATGCCGGGATTGAGGAGCTTGATCTGCTGTGCGGTAAGACTTGTCTTTCCGCAGATCATCTCGAATGTGTCATTCTCCTCAACTATGTAGTAGCCCGCATTCGCCTTGATACCGGTAAGCTGTGAAACGAGCCAGTCGGTCTCGATGATACTTCCGGAGAGGTACAGACCGGCTGTACTGCAGTCAACGCTGTCCCGGAAAGAGATATCCGCGTCGGGATAAAGGCGCCTGTACTTATCGAGAATGCCTTCAAGCGCCTCATTTACGGGAGTATTGTCTGGGATAGCGCCCTGGAAAACGCCGTTGAGATAAACGCCGTAGGCATATTCAACGCTGATATCCGAATATTCGAGTATCATATCCGCTACCTGGTATTTTGTGAGCATATCGCCATCGTTCACGACTTCAATAGAAAATGAGGGAACTAGTCTGATGCTCTCATCGCTTCCGAGGTAGTTTATTCGGTCTTTAAGTATCTCGTCCGCATCAAAATAGACCTGTTCGTTCTCGACGTAACCGAGAAATTTGTCGTTTACTGTGAGCTTTACGCAGTATCTGAGGTTTGAAGCATAGGCGACTATATTGAACAGGAACGCAACGCAGATGATCGGAGCTGCAATATTGAATACGGTGACGGCAACGCCTGTGCTGCCGAAAATGAATTCGCCGAGGTGGGATAATGCGATCCTTACCGCTGCACCGGTTCCTTTTGAGTTTCTGTTCTTTTTTATATCGCTCGCTGCGTGTCTGAACGCGTGTATCACCTTTACAAACGGCGACATTATGAGGAGCAGAAGGTATGCGAGCTTCTTCACAATGACAGCGGTCAGACTGCCGGAGCGTTTCCAGATATACTTCGCGAGCCTTGCAATACCGGAACCGGCTTTTATGGCAAGTCCGGCGAACATAAGAATGATATACCGACCGAAGCGTGACAGATAGACCGCAAGACTGTTAAGCTTTGCATTTATCTCAGCCTTGCTCCGCGCCCTTTTCTCCGCGGCAGCGGCTTTCTTTGCCGCAAGCTGTTCTTCCTTTGCCTGTGAGACTGCGCTTATATTTTCATCGACGGGTGGTGATACCGCTGGTGTTTTTTTCTGTGCGTCTCCTAAGTTTATATTCTGTCCGGCAGCCGTATTGTTATGACGTTTTTTCTTGGAACTGCGCTTTTTTGACAACGGTGTATCACCTCCTGCGGCGCAGAGTCTGCGATATCTTTTTGAAATATTGCTGATCCACTGCATTTCTTACAGACCTGCCCATTGAACAATCTCTGAAATACTGCAATGGTTTAGGGTGTCCAGCCCCCTTTTTCAAAGGGGGCTGGCGGGGTTGGGGGCAGCGCCCCCTCTTGATATCTCTTAATCTCTCTTCTCACTCATAGAGCGGTATTGTCGTATCTCCGTGCTCCGACCAGTAAAGACCGTCGTGGCGGGAATCACAGCTCGGCGGGATATTGCTCTTCCTGTAATAGCCGATCATTGTGCTGGGGCATTTTGATGTTGCAAGAAGTCCGGTGTCGGTGCAGTATCTTAGCTCCAGCGTAGAAGGATCGGGCGTGAAAGTCTGCTCTGTCTCGGTATCGACGAAATTCACCATAACATCGTGCCATACAAGAGCCATTGTTCTCCAGCCGTCTGTTGACTTAATCTCATGGTTGTCGTCGTAAGCTATACGGTAGCAAGCCACATACTCGGGAGTAAGTCCCGCAAACAGCAGGTTCGACATATCGTTTGCCGTACCGGTCTTGCCGACAACTTCTACCTTGCCGAGCTTTGCGTTCTTACCGGTTCCGTAGTCGTCCTGAACGACTTTGAGCATCATTCTGTTGGTGATCCATGCGGAATCCTCGCCGATAGCGCGCTTTCCGTTTGTATCCTGTTCGAGCACTACAACTCCCTTGTTGTCGTAAACTCTTGAGTAGTACGACGGCTTGTAGTACATACCGCCGTTGCCCATTACCTGATAAGCTGCGGTAAGCTCGGTGAGGGTCGCGCCGTTGGTGAGTGCTCCCGTTGCAAGAGGAGCGTAGGCTATATCGTTGACGCTGTCGAGATGCTCGAAGCCGAGGTTGTGAACAAGGTGGTTGTAAGAGTTCACGAGCCCTACCTTCTGCATTACTCTTGCGGCAATAGTGTTCATTGACTTCTGCACAGCGTACCATGCCGGCCAGTAAGCGCCGGAGCCGAATCCTGTCTCCTGGTAGTTATGCGGCCAGCGTACAGTCTGATCTGCTTCGTTGTAACCGCTCTCTGCCGCATGGGAACCGCCGCCGGCGTGCTCGGCATGGATCTTGCCGGAGAGGTCCTGTAGCATAGTGGAGTATGTTATAAGATTATTGTCGATCGCAACGGAGTAGTTTCCTATGGGCTTGATCGTCGAACCGATAGCGCTTACTGCCTGTGTAGCTCTGTTGAAGCAGTTGTCACCCGGCTTTTCTCCGATACCTCCTGCGCAGGCAAGTACATCTCCGCGGTAATCCATGATAACGAACGCACCCTGTATAAGATTCTTGCTGTCTGCGGGCAGGGAAGCGTTGTACTCTTTAAGGCAGGTGTAGGGGTTCTCGAAAAGCTCGCCGAGCTTCTTCTGCATCGCCATATCCACGTTCAGATAAGCGGTATAGCCGCCGCTTCTGAATTCGTCCCATGCCTCGTTGTAAGAGATGCCGAGTTTTGCGGCGAGATCGTTGACGATCTGATCTATTGCGGCATCGAGATACCAGTCCTGGGAAACGGTATAGGAGCCGTTCCACTGGTATGCAAGTGAGCTGTCCTCACCGAGTATCTCGTCCCACGGAACGTCCTGGTAGTAAAGATCGCCCTCGTTCTTGTTATCCTCGGTGATAATGCCGTAGTAGTCGTTGTAGCGCATATCGGTGTAGCCGTAATAAGTGCCTTTGACGGGACGGCGGAACTTTATCTTTTCCGCGAGCGCGTCCTCAAGCTCATCTGTGGTGATATAGCCCTGTGCATAAAGACAGTCTTTGAGCACATATTCCTGACGGATTTTCGACTGTCTTAAATTAGCATAGGGATTGTAGTTTGTAGGCGAACGGACAATACCCGCAAGGATAGCCGCCTCTGCGATAGTAAGGTCTTTGACCTCCTTTCCGAAGTAGTGGTATGCGGCAGAGCCGATACCGTATGCAGTACCTCCGAATCCGATACGGTTGAGGTAGCTTTCGAGAATATCGTATTTTGTGTACTTGTTTTCAAGTGAGAGCGCGCGGAATATCTCACGGAGCTTACGTCCTATGGTAGTCTCGTTATCCTTTGTGATATCGCGGACAAGCTGCTGGGTTATAGTCGAACCGCCGTCCGTACCGCCGAATATAGCCTTGACTGTTACCGAAAGGGTACGCTTCCAGTCAACACCGTTGTGTTCAAAGAAACGCTGATCTTCGGTTGCCACAAAGCAGTCGATGACATGCTGAGGCATATCCTCGATATCTACCCAGATACGGCTTGTTTCGCCGCTTATCTGCTTTAGGAGGACATCTTCGTTCTTCTCGTCCTTTGCGTAGATGAAGCTTGAATATGACAGCTCAACGTTGGTAAGATCGACATCGAAACTGCTCTCCGCGAACTGCATGATATACACGGTGAGCGCCGCGGCTACAATGCAGAAGGTGATGATAAGAATGAGGAAGATGCTGAGAAGGGTTGTTCCGAAGAAAGAGAGAACGCCGTGTATCTTCTGCCATACCGACAGCTTATGCGAATGGTAATAGCTTTCCACAGCCTGCTCGTCCTTGTTCATCTTGTTACGGGACTTCGGCATATAGTCTTCATCTTTTATTTTAACATATTTTATCTTTTTTCCGCCCATAAGTATTTCCTTTTAAACGATGCTGCATATAAAGAGGTAATGCAGCGTGGATATAACAATCTATTGCCGCAGCGTGTCCGCGGTAAAGATACATATAGATATTATAACACTTTTTTGAGCGTATGTTAATACATTTCTGATATTTTTATGAAAAATCAACAGTATAGTGCCGGAAAATTCGTCATTTTATGACACATATTCGCATAAAAAACAGCTGAAAAGCGTACAGAGATTGACAAACCGTGATTTTTATAGTATAATATCATTTGAAATACCATAAGGGGGCGTAAAGGTTTCGACGGGGGTCATGAACTTCGTTAAGCACGCAGAGTCCGCCTGAACTCTTTAATAACGGGCAATTTAAAATTAAACGCAGATTCTAACGAACTTGCATTAGCTGCCTGAGTGCAGCTCGTCCTGCCGATGAGTGCTGCGGCTTCGGTCCGGGCGTGACACAGCAGCCAACGCCTCGGGTGAGCGCTCTGTAACCCGACGCGCTTTTAAAGAGCTGCCAAAGGGCTATCCTGTCTGTCGGAGAGTCCCGCGGGAGATTTAAAAGACCGACTAAGCGTGTAGAAAGACGGACGGATCGGCTTTCGGACAGGGGTTCGACTCCCCTCGCCTCCACCAG
>CAMOKN010000099.1 GCA_946617595.1 uncultured Clostridia bacterium | reverse complement strand
CGCCCATATATCGTCAACCCCTGTACCAGTCCGACGGTGGAATCTGTGACAGGAGATGATGACGTCTTACCTTCTATAGGCATTTCACCGCCGCTTCCGCTGTCGAGCTCGCTCCACTCTGCATCGGTTCCGAGTATGTACCGTTTGCCTGAAGATGTTACGATCATCGTTGACCCCGGTGCCAAGGTATAACCCGACCCGAGATTGTCTATCCCGTCAGAGATCAACGGCATCGCTTCAGGAATCTCTGACGCGATGATCTGGGCTTCGATCAGCTGTGTTCCATGATGCACGATTATTTTTCCGAACATAAAATTATCCTCCTATAAGATGTGAAATCAAAAATCCCAGTCCGCCGCCCACAATCGCGGAGATACCGGCGGAAATAATGCTTTCCCAGTGCTTTGCAGGCTTGCTTTTAAGCTCCTTGACATCTGTAGAAACGCAGTTAAGCTCTTCGCGCATGTGCTGAATCTCAATAGTCATTCGCTGCATAGCCTCGACCAATTCCTCAATGTGATCGACGCGCTTGAGAAGCGATTTGAGTGAGCTTTCAACTGCCGTCAGCCGCTCACGGACCTGAACATCGTTTTCGTCCATTTGTGTGTACCTCCTGTTATTTCATCAGCACTTCGACGTGCGTTTCGTCTGTACGTCTGAGCACTTTTATTCCTGTCCGGAGATCGGATCTTACAGCAATACCGTTTTTTGCGGTAACATATTCCCCGACCTTGCAGCTCCCGTCATCGCGGACGATCAGCCGCCCGACAAGTCCGACAGGATCCCACTCAGGACGCTTAGATCGCGGTATGTATTTTCTCCCCGGGTCAAAATCCGGTGATATCAGCGGCTCGCCGCCCGGAGTTGTGATGATCTTACCATAAACGTCCGTTGCATACTTTCCGTGCCAATAGAGCTCGTATGCATTTCCGACTACAGACGCATTTGAGGAGATCACTCCGAGAATATCATCGCCGTCAGCCGGAACTATTTTGTCTCCGTGCAGGGAAACAAGCATTCCGCAGCGATATTCATTATCGGGATTTCCGTCTTCCCACTCAAAATACTCGGCATAGTCCGCACCCATAGTACCGTAAGTACCGGCAGCCTGAACATTACCGGAAGTGTCGATCGTCACTTTATTCCCGTTATACGCGGCAATAAACAGAAGCCCTATTCTGTAAGAAGAAGTTCCTCTTTCTGCAAACGCTCCTCTCCCTGTCACAAGTATATGATCGTCGCTTGAGCTTCCGGATATGTAATGCCCCTGCCCGAACAGCGCACTTGAGTTCAGGCCGTCAGCAATTATTCCCGCACCATGAACAAAACTCAGTCCGAGGTTGCCAATCTGATTCCCCACTCCAAGAACGGTATTTAATGAGCCACCAACATTATTGTGACTACCACCGACTGTGTTGTCCTGTCCATGCTCGGCGTGGTTATACTCGCCCCATACGAATGTCCCTGCGGTGTTCACAATAGTGTTGTGCTGCCCGAAAACAGTATTCGCACCGCCGAATGTTATTCGGTCATCACTCCATTGCGGAGTTCCTGTGATAGTATTCTTATAGCCGTTTACGCTGTCGTAGATGCCCTCTGAGGTGTTGTGTTCTAGATCGTTGTGCGCTACTGAGGTTTTGGCGGCATCAAGAAATTTTCCGGTGCCGGAGCCGGAACCAACTTTTTTTCTTAATTCGTCGAGCTGTTTCTCTGTCTGGGATTTTGGTCTTTGGATCATTCCGCTTCTCCTTTAGCCGCGGCCGGAGCCGTACAGATAACTTCCATAAGCCCGCGGTATTTCCATGTGATCTTAGTTACTACACCTATAATACTTCTTCGGATATCTATCTTCCCACCTCTGAAACAGATCGTAGAGCCGAGCTGCACGGTTGTATCGACAAACATTTTCGCCTTTACCTGACGCTGCAAAAACGATCCGATATACATGTGCAGATCTGAGTTTATCGAATCACATTCATCAGGTGTTTTCCCTTCAAGCAAAGGATTATAAGGCAGTGTGAACATTCCGTCCCTTATCTGCTCGTCCTGAGGATCCACAATACGGACGGTATGAGTCATTGGATCATTACCGGAATAATATGTCAGATATTTGATATATGTACGGATATCAGAAAACTGTATATCCGCCCTGTCTGTGCCTGTGCAATACTTATCAACTACTATAGATTCCTCGTTTTCCTGGTATCTTGCACGCCTTATCTCAAGCTGACCGCTGCGGTTAATAATTGCGTTAGCACACAAGAGCTGTGCTGTCCACATGACAAGATCACGGTAAGTCTGCACCGAAGACGATGATACCGAGAAAGTGACGTTATAATTTGGAAAATCCGAAAGATCGTTGTTATACAAAGCGACCCCCGCAGCCGTACATGCGGCTGTCAGGGCTGTAAGTGCTGTATATTCGGCACTTCGTATTGTATCGTCGATATTTGAATCGAACTTAGCAGCCGCGTCCGTGGCCGTAAGCATAACATTGTTCTTCTTCCGCTTTGTCTTCGTGCTATCGACCCAGTATGTACCGAGTGCGGTTTCAGTTTCCCCGGAAATCTCACTGAGATCTATCCTTGCATTGTCAAACTTATGCAGCAGAACATCATCATCAATGATACTCATTTTCAGGACCGCGGCGTTAAAAGTTCCGATATCGAACATAGATTCGCTGCATGTTGACATAGAAATACTGAGAGCATTATTAACGAGCAGACTGTCTGATATTTCAATCTCAGTGCTATCGGCAAGCGTTATGGTTCCGCCTATCATGATTACACCTCCACAAGTGTATAATCGACCTGCCACCAGTCGGCAACCTGTCCTGTGTTCGGATCCTTCAGCCGTATAAGATCAACGTCCATTTTGCTTACATAAAACGTTCCGGTGTCATAGGGATCTCCCCTTCCCGGGCAGAACAATGTCATTTCTACTGTCGAAGACTCCTTGACAAGAGATGTTATCGAGACAAGCTCTCCCTGATCCACAACGTGTGTGACTGCAACATGCAGTACGTTACTGCGAATAACCTCACGATGCAATACGCCCGTTTCGTCTCTTGTTGTTCCTTCTCCGTCGAGGTCTTCAAGAGTGAATGTGTATTTACGGATCCCCGGAAGCCATGTTTCCCCGACCTGGACGATCTCCGCTAAATTCGGTCTGTTCATAGCACGTCTCCTTATCTGTTTCTGAAATTGGTAGTTTCGGACTGCATATCCTGTTGATTAACAACAGCAGATGCCACCTGTTCACCGTCAACATTGAAATTCACTGTAATACTATCGGTAGGAACACCTCCGTTTCTCCAGTTTGTTCCCAAAGACATGGGAACATCATAGCGGTCTTGGGCTGCATAATTGCCCGTTAAAAAGATTTCATAAGGATTAATGGGATTGATTGAATCCATTGCTTCTGCTGATAACCTCATAAGGTCAGCACTGTAAGGATTGAACATACCAACAATATCAGCCATTCCGGACATTGTCCCGACGTATGAGTCTTTCCACTCAGAAACATTTTGAGCGGTGTCAGGATGCAGCAAGGTATAGATATAAGAACCAAGTCCTTCAAAATGATCTGTAAATTCTTTTCCGAAAAGGTCCTTCACTCTGTCCCTCAAACCAAGCCAACCTTTATATATCTGACTTTCGTCGCCGTTCACGATACTGTAGATATCGCTTCCGACGTCCTGCCAGAATGCAGAAAAGTCCTCGCCAAACAGTCCTTTAACCTTTTCGTTAAGATCATCCCAGCCTTTATACGCCTGACTGTCATCACCGCCGAAAATGTTGTAGATATCACTTCCGACATCTTGCCAGAACTGTGTCCACTCTGGACCGAATATTTTTTCTATTCCTGAATTAAGACGTTTCAAAGCATCATACTGTTCATCTTCGCTTCCGAAAATTACCTTCCATAAATCGGATCCGGTTTTCATTGCGCCCTGTACGATCGAAGAAAAATCAATTTCAGGCATTTTCAGACTGTTGAACGCGTCTTGCAGCTCATTAGCAGCATCTTTGGCATCATTCAGTCCATCAGCGATATCATTTCCAATATTAATATCATTCTCATTGTACAGAGAAGCCGCAAGTGAGCCCTGAGAACCACCCGAAAGCTTTGTTATCGTATCGAATCCGGCAAGCCGTGAAACCGCCTTTCCGACCTCTCCGAGCTCGTCCGAATAATTGCTCGCAGCTTCCGAAGCGCTGTCTGTCGCTGATGTTGCAGCATTCATCGCGTTTGTTACGATATCTCCGACTGTCTCCTGCTCTTCCTGAGTGCGTCCTACAATAAATGCAAGAGCAGTTCCGAGAAGAAGAAGCCCGGCAGCAGTTCCGCCCATAGCAAGTTTGAGCTTATTGATTATGGAAGCGGCAACTGCTCCATACAAAATGAATTTCAGGAACGGACTGTCAAGCTGTGTGAATGCAGAAGCAATTGTCGAGATGCCGCCGGAAATGGCAAGAATCGGTTCCCGGAGATCTGTCATGACCTGCCGGAAAACAGGTACCACCGAAGATATTAACGGCTGAAATGTTGCTCCGGTCTCTTCCTGCAGATCTCCGAGCTCGTTCTTGAGCTGCTTGAATTTTCCGGTCGGAGTGTTCGCAAGCAGCTCGTTCATGTTCCCGACCTTGCTGTTGATAGCATCGGCGAGAACTGCCGCTCTCTGACTTTCGTTACCGTATTTCAGTACATTTTCCTGCGCTTCGGTGAATGTTACTCCCATGCGTTTGAGTGACGTGTACTGACCGTTCAGGGCTCGTCCGAGCATATCCGCGGCAGAGGTCGCATCGCCGGTACTTGCTTCATACCCGGCATTCTGAGCTATCAGATTGTTCATTGCAGGTATAAGCGTCCTGAGCGTTGATGCCTGCCGTGCGTATGTGGTGAGCTGCTGAGCTCCTGCAAGCTGTATCTCGTCACCGATAACGCCTATCTGCTGCTGAGCACTCGCGAGTTCCTTTATGCTCCTGATTTCGTCGTCGGTCGCGTTCATACGATGCTTCATGTGAGCCGCAAGCTTCAGCTCGTTCTGCATCTGCACTTTGTAGGCGTCGTTAGAATCCTTGATAAACTTACCGATACCGAGCGTAGCAACAATTCCTTTAAGCGACCTGAACCCCGCAGCAAGGTCTGTGACCTGCTTGTTCGGGATATTCTTTACCTGTGTCGAGAGTTCCTTGATCTTCTTCGCTGCGTCTTCCGCATCTTTCCCGGCGGTTCCCATATTGTCGGAAAAGCTCCGCATCTGAGACAGCGCATCTGTAAGCTCTCGTTGTAGAGCAGCCATTCCCTCGGCAGTACCCGAGGTCGATGTCTGTAATTCGCCCATACGGGAACCGAAGCCGTCTGTTGCCGATGCTATATTATTCAGTGCGGCAGCCGAAGCCTCAGATGCAGATGATAGATTCGACACCGACACAGAAGCACCGTCGAAAGCAGAATACGAGCTTTCCACAGAGCTTTTCAGAAAATCGAACTTGAAATTTAATCCCTGCAACGTAGATGCGACCGCATCAATGTTGCTCTGAAATCCCGCAAGTCCCGAAGAAGATGCATCAATATTGGTTGATACAGATGTCATGTTCGACGCTGCGGCGCTCATTTCCGAGACAAGCTTTGATACGTCTGAGCCTGCCGAATCTGCGGATTCCCCGAGCTTGTTCAGTTCATTTTCTACGCTGCCGATGCTTTGAGCTGCATTCGCAACATCGGCAGTGATCTGTATATTAAGGCTGTCAACTTCCATTTAATCACCGCTTTCTGCTGTATCGTTCAGCCCATTTTCTCATTGCACGTTCCGATTCCTGCCAGTTCTCGGCAAGTATCTGACCGTCCTCGGTGTGCCCGAACAATGCTGGGAATGCTCTCTGGACCGTTTCAGGTATATGTGCGCAGCGATTTAGCGACGCACTGTTATATGCGATCGCCGCCGCGTTAATTGCGTCATTCCTGTTTCTGTTTGCAGCTCTTTCCGATGCAGCATCGAGGAACGTCCTGATCTCTTCGGGCGTCATCTTCCAGAAATCGGAATAGCCGAGCCCTTCGCAAAGACAGAGCGGAAGTTCATCTTCGATCAGCTCTGTGAAGCTTCCATATTCTCGCTGATCTCCTCTATTTTCTGTATTTTGTCCTCCATGAGAGCTATTTTCTTCCTGTGAACCGCCTCGGCAAGACGCTCCTGAGCTTCCTGCGATTCCGCCTGACGCTCGACCGCCCTGCCGTCGATAAAACCCGCGGCTGACAGCGTATTGTATATAAGCATGAGATAATCGCGCATTGTCTTTCCGGATTCTATCATTTCGTCATATATTTCGAGGGCAATTGCTCTGCAATCCTGATGTGCTTCTTCCGGAATAGCCGCAGCGAGGAACTCCGAAGCAGTCGAAAGCTTTTCAAGCTCCGGAAGCTTATCCTGTATAGACGATTCAAGACGTGTTTCAAGCTCTACTATGCGCGACGCAGTTAATTTCAGCTTTATCTCTGTACCGTCGGGACGTGTATATAATACAAAATTAGCCATTTTATGTTCCTTTCAAAATCAAAGGGCAGGTGACGAAGCTCTCGGATCCGGTTAAAATATAATTTATCCCTTCTCTGTGAGAGCCTTGCCCCGCCCTGCCGTTATGTTGCAAGATTTCTTGTGATGCTCGATACTGAGATCGAAACGCGGAATTTCTCTCCGTCGTTAACAGCGTCGGAAAGCGCATAAGTTGTATGCGAGCCAACTATCGTGTATGACAGCCCTGAAGGATATGTCACTGTGTATGTTGCTGTTGCGCCATTCTCAGGCTCAGCGTTGGCCGCCGCGTTGAAATTGGTCTTCTTGTTCCAGAAGTCGAAGTTCAGCTTCTGAACGTCCTGAAGACCGGGAATGTAATGCTTTGTGGTCGTATCGTCAAATGACGTTACATCGACCTGTTCGGGATCTGAACCCATATCCGGCGTGGAATACAGATTCGTTATCGCCGTATTGCCTATTTTGAATTCAATGCCTTTAGTGTGAAAAACTTCTGTTGTTTCAGGCATAGTCTGTTCCTCCTATCATATCAGAATATTTTCATGAGTGAAATCGACCGTGCAAGAATACTGCGCCATATATCGTTCAAGCTCGCCCTCTGTCATAGGCTGACCGACGCTGCGGGTGAAGCCTGCCGGTATCATGATCTCGTCAACGGACCTCGCCAAGTCCTTCGTCGCTTTCTTGTCGAGTGTGAACGAATCTACCTGAACAGTCAGGCGGGTGAGGACCTCACTCCCGCCGCTTGTTGTTCCGGTGTTTGCCGGCTCGGATAAAACTATCAGCGGAAATGACACATAGGTATCCTGCCATGAGAGCTCTATCTGTGCACCGGTCGGGGCAAGAAGATTTGCAACGTGCGGTATTATGTCGATCATAACGCACCTCCTGACGCAGCGTTAATTATCGCTCTTGTCAGATTCATTGTCACTACGCTTTTCTTAGTCTCGAAAGCCGGCCGGAATGACGGGCGCGGCGGTTGAGGATATGCTGTGCGGAAATCTCCGACAGCCGGGTTGAAATACACCCATTTCGGTTTTGCTGTATGCGCGACCGCAGGATCACCCGCGGAGCCGGTGCCGAATTCGACCATAGGCGCATATTCAATGTTCGTGCCTATTGCATACCGGCAGTTTCCGAGCTTTTCAATATGGATACTGCGCAGGTACCGTCCGGTATCTGTCGCTTTGTAGGTGTGACCGTTATTTGATACACTCGCCGTCTGAATGTTCTTTTCGATCTCTCGCTTGATATCATACGCCGACTTATGCAGAGAATTATCAACCACAGTGTCAATGTTCTTTCCGAGCCGGTTCAGCTTATTGATAGTGCCCTGCAAGCCCTTGATCTCAACTGTTGCCATACGCCCCTGTCCTTTCCAGCGACGCCGTGATATGCGTCTGATACTGCATAACAGAAACGACCGTGTACTCGCCGTTTCTCAGCGTTACGCGGTCGTTTTTCTGTATATCGGTACCTACGGTGCATATCAGCGTGTACATCGAAGCGGCTTTGTCTCCGAACATCTCCACGGAAAAGCGGTCATTTGCGGGAGATAACTGTCCGGTGACCGTTCCTGCGGGAGTGAATACGTTCTTCGATCCGACATATCCGCTCGGTGCGGGAGATGCACGTTTCAGCGGATATCCCGCGGTGTCACTCATTATCAGCCGCATGTATAACACCCACCTTCCGTGGATAGTTTATAAGCCGGGCTTTGTCGTCTTCCGGCAGATCATCAAATGCACGGGATATGCCGCCTTCGGAGCGGGAACTTTCCCCCTCAGCTCCTGCCTTGTTGTACGCAATGACAGATAATTTCACAACAAGGCTTTCGAGCTGGACCGGAACTTCATTTCTTCCCGTTATGTCAAGTACTTTGTCCTCGGCTTCTGAGATCAGCGAGTTCACGAAACTCTCTTTTCCTTCAGGAATAGTCTCGCCAAACCGTGCGACAAACTTATCATACAGCCTGTGATTTGCCATCGGTCTAACCTCCGAAGCTTACGAGCCTACCACTACTGTAATAGCTGCCGATGCTGCTACTGCCTTCTTGTCTGCGTCCATAGCCGCTACGACGATCTTGTGACCGCTTGTCGCGGAAACAACGCCGTCAGCAGGCAGAGCCGTCCAGCCGCTCGAAAGATCTGTACCGAGAGCAGGAGCAGTCACAGACGATGCGGTCTTATATACAAGTGTCGCGCCAGAAACAGTTTCGGCAATTGTGACCTTGCCCTTTCCGGCTGTTTCCTCGGCTGTCATTGTGGCAGTAAGTGTGCCGAATTTGCCATAGTTGACCGCAATACCTACCTTTTTCTTGTCAAACACGAAGCAGTCGTGATAGAGCAGTCCCTCAACAAGGTGACCGGCTATTCCCGGCGGATCTGCGTGTATCTTGTAATCCTGTATCTTCACAGGAGCCGGCGCGCACATCGGGTGCGTTATGATGAATGTAACCCCAGTCGGCATTCTGTGACTCGGAACTGCGATTATCGCCACACCGTCACATTCGCCGACCATACCCTTGAAAATGATCTTGTCCTGAGCAAGCTCGGTAGCTTTAGTGAATTCGGGCGAGAGTTTGAGCAGCTCGATGAATGCATTTGTGCAGAATGCCACACGCCCCTCGATAGGAAACTCATTGTCGGTGATCACGGAATTTGCGTTTACAAATGTGGAGTATGCATTTGCAGTGCTGTTCTCTGTGTACTTTCTTACACCCGCATTGTTCGCAAATACCGCAAGACGGTATCTGTCCACCTCGGGAATGATCTTCTGGTCGATCTGACGCTGGAGTGCTCTGCCTGCATCACGGACGCCTTCGGGAGAGTCAACAGCGTTTGTCTTGTCGATAGTGAACGAAAAAGACTTAGCCTGTGTCATCGTCATTTCCTGTGTGGTGTCTTCCAGTTCGGTGGGAATGCCGTATCTGTTGGAGCCGCTTGCTTTGTAATCGTTGAGAGGTGAAGTGTCCATAGAATAGATCTTTACGGTCTTTGCACCTACGAAGTCAACATCATTGTTGACACCTGCGCCGGTGAGAGTACCCTTGCGGATAACTTCATCTATCTGCGGCGCATACTTTGTCGCTAAATTGATAGCCATAATTACCTCCGTTTTACTTTACGCCGAGACCCGCGAGAAACGCGTCCTCGGAATTGTTTCCTCCGCCTGTTTTCGGCGTTGTACCTTTCAGCTTATCATTGACCGCCTTCTCGACCGCTTCCCCGAAAGCCTTCTTGACGGATTCCATAGACTTCTTGCAGTTGTCTGCACTGGTGCAGTCCACGATATCAGCGAGACTTGCGGGAAGTCCGTCCGCGGCGAGCTGTGTGATCGCTTCTGCGTGCAGTTCCCTGCGGGTGATCTCCGCTTCACGCTTTGCGAGAGCGTCCTCACGCTGTTTCCGCTGGTATTCTTCCTTCTCGTCGGCTTTCATCTTCGCCAGCTTTGCCGCCTCGTCCGCCTGAGCCTTTGCATCTGCTTCCCATTTAGCCCTCGCATTTGCTATCGCGGTCTCCTGCGCCTTGCTTGACATCTTGTCAAACTCGCTCTGATACGCTTTGTTCGATGCAAGCAGTTCTTTTAACGTAGGCTTTTTGTCTGCCGCATTTTCCGTGCCGGTGTCT
>CAMOKN010000098.1 GCA_946617595.1 uncultured Clostridia bacterium | reverse complement strand
GATGCACGCATATAAGCGGTAACGAAGATGCAGCGCAAAAGAGAAACCTTCAAAAGCCATGCGTCATTTCTGTACAATCTGACGAAATATCTGACGGCGCAATCACCTCACGCTGTTTTGCGGCATAGCTTAAAAAAATGTTGACTTTTACTACCGGATAATGTATAATATCATAGGGAAGAATGCGATCAGACAGTTCTGAGAAAGTGAAATCGGGTTTTCACCAGACAGGTATAAATGATGTGCAATAATTCCAAAACGTGATCGGCTTAATTGACAGTATGTCAAAAATAGGCTTCAGCGTTATATGAAAGGAAGGAAATTCTTAAGATGAAAAGTAAACTGAGAAAACGTTTATGTGCGCTTATCGCTGGAGCTGTGCTCATTACTTCTGCAGTCGGGGTGCCGACGGCAGTTTATGCGGAAAATAACACTGCTGTCACATCTGTTTCAGCCAAAAAGTCGTTTAAGCTTGCATACAAAAATCTGAAAACATATATTTTTAAGGCATTGCCTGAATATACGTTTGAAATGCCTGTTTATTATTTTGACAGCGGAACGGTCCCATATTACAAGGTCGATGATTTTGCTTCCCTGTTCCGGAATACGATGGGGGCTGTCGGTAAGACCGGCTTTGATTTCTCGATGAGTGCAGAAGGCGAAACGGTAAGAATTGAGAGAAAAGACGGTTATTATGTGGATTTTGATTTTGCAAAAGATACCATATATTTCAATGATTACAACGCTTTTTTGACCTCAGAAAGTCAGACGCTTATAGATATGGTTGTTCCTACATGGCAGTCGGCGGACGGAGTATGGTCATACATAGAGACCCTTCCTACTGCGACAGAACGATACGGTAATGATGTCACGATGGATCTTGGTGCGTACAACATTGATCTCCGCCACATGGGAGACAGCTACTATGTGCCGATCCAGACCGTGTCTGACATTTTCTTTTCGCCCAATTCGGTGAATCTGCTGTATAACGGAAGATCAGTCATCATATATTCGTATGATAACGATCCTCTTGTAACAGAAAACGGCGACTATACCGATCTCGGTAAGGTATATTACGGCAAGAACGGCAAATATGCCGGCAGAAAGATAGAAAAGGATCTTGCCGAGTTCAGCTACAATGAACTCTGCTTTGCGATGGATCATCTTTATGGTTTGAAGGATAGCCACAATATCGAGCATTTTTCGGAGCTTGTGGAACAGCGTGGATTCACAGAGCTTATGAAAATGACCGACACAAGGGGCTTCGATTTCGCACTGTATCAGCTCATTCGTCAGGATCTTGATGATATACACAGCGTGTACAGGCTTGCATCATACGCTTCCGGCTATGATTTCGGAAAATCGCTCGGCGAAAAATACGGTCAGGGACGTGCAAGAGAAACACTATTAAATTTAAGCACTGAGTATGAGGATATAAGAAAAAAATACAATCCGGACGGTGTTCTCGGATATCAGGAGATCGGTGATACGGCATACATAACCTTTGACTCCTTTACGATCAATACGCGCGACTATTATGCAGAAGCACCCAACGCAAATGACCGCGATACTTTCGGCATAATCGCCTATTCCGTTCAGCAGATACTGAGAAAAGACAGCCCGGTGAAGAATGTCGTTCTTGACCTTTCGTGTAACACCGGCGGTCAGGTAGATGCGGCTATATATACTATTGCGGCTTTTCTCGGCCAAGCTTCTATAAGTATTGAGGATCCTAATACAGGAGCTCTTGTCACATACGATTACAAGATAGATACTAATATGGATCATAAGTTCGATTCTGATGATACTTTAGCAGGCAAGGGACTTAACCTTTACTGCCTTGAATCGAAGGTAAGCTTTTCATGCGGAAACCTTGTTCCTTCTGTATTCAAGGACGATCCCCATGTAACTCTCATAGGTCAGAGAAGCGGCGGCGGTGCCTGCTCGGTAATGTATCTGACCACAGCTGTCGGAACCGTGATCAGGATCTCCAGTTCTAATCGCCTCAGCTTCCTCAGAAACGGTTCTTTCTATGACATAGATCAGGGTGCAGAACCGGATATTTATATCAGCAAAATAAGCCATTTCTATGACAGGCAGGCGCTCACAAAATTTATCGACGAGCTCTTCTGATCTTTTGCGGCTGACCTTCCTTGCGGATCACAGCCTTTAAAATCAGGTTATTGACCATATTACGGTATGGTTTATAATAATAAAATTATTAATTAAAGTCGGAAGTTCATGGCTCGGGCAATACAGCATAAACAGACGAATGTTTTTTATGCTGCATAGCCTTTGCGCCGGAGACAACTTTCGCAGAAAGGCGGAAAAAATGAAATTTCCAAATGCGTACGAAGGAATAAAGAAGCTTATATTGGCTGAAGCCTTCCAGATCATCAGCGCGGGTCTTACAATTATAATTGCAATACTCGGCGTTTCGGCATTAACAGGCGCGGTAGCGGGCTCTGACGCTGCTGCTGCGGGTGCGATAGCTTCGGGTATCGGAATGGTTCTTCTCTCGATCGGTGTCTTAGTACTCGGCATTCTCGCAGTGATATTCCAGCTTATCGGACTGAAGAAAGCATCGAATGATGAACCTCAGTATTTTAAGAGCGCGTTTATCCTCGCTATCATAGTGCTTGTTGCAAGCGTACTCTACGGATTCTTAGCTTCGATCCCCGGCTTAGCTACTTTCGGAGGCGTGATAGGTGCAGTTCTGAATGTAGCAACTATAGCTGTATTTGTTTGCACCATAACGGGTATCAGCACCCTTGCAAGACAGCTTGGCAGAGAAGACATGGTATCTATGGGCAATGTGATACTCATAGTTGAGATCATTCAGCTCGTGCTTGCTACGGTAGCGAAATTTACAAACGGTATTCTTGCTATAATTGCTGCTATTGTATCTTTAATAGGATATATCATTTATCTTGTTTACCTCACAAAGAGCAAGCAGATGCTTGAAAACTGAACCACAGCTAAAGAATAGCTGACCGGTCGGTCAACTTACACATTTTAACAGTTCGTCTCCCCTCCTGACCTCTTTTCTGAGGACAGTGAGGGGAGATTTTTTTGTGTTCGCATTTACACAGGCACAGAATGATTTGATGCATAATTCTTTCGCAGTCGATTCACAATTGCGTCCTTCGTCAGAAAGCTTTTTCTGTGGCGCAAGGCGATAACAATACCGTTTGCCCTGAGTTTTATACATCGCTGCAAAATAAGAAGATCGGAGAATTTGCAAGAAATGATAAAAAATATTGCAAAAATCTATTGACAAATCATAATGCCTGTGCTATAATACGAATTGTAGAACGGCAAAGGCGCCGGTGAAGGGATAACTGTCCCTCACCGGCGTCTTCTGTTTTGCAGCGACTAACAGCTGCGAGGCAGATAACCATATAGTTCTGATAATCAATATACGGTATTGCCAGCGGGCGCTTGCCCGCAGAAAGGAAGATACTTATGAAAAACGTAGCAGACTATTTCGGAGAAAATGTGTTCAACGAAAACGTGATGAAAGCAAGACTTCCGAAAGAAACTTTCAAGGCTGTCAAGAACACCATGGACAACGGCAAGCGCCTTGACCCGGCAGCGGCGGCAGTCGTTGCGAACGCGATGAAAGAATGGGCGATAGAAAAGGGCGCGACCCACTACACCCACTGGTTCCAGCCCATGACCGGCATCACCGCCGAGAAGCACGACAGCTTCATCTCCCCCTCCGCGGGCGGCAGCGTGATAATGGAGTTCTCCGGCAAGGAGCTGAT
>CAMOKN010000097.1 GCA_946617595.1 uncultured Clostridia bacterium | reverse complement strand
TGTGTAAATGCACCGCAGGCGCATTTACACAACATCTGAAAATCTGTTTTGCAGATTTTCAGCCAATAACTGCCAAAAGGCAGTTATTGAGGACACATTATTTATTGCTCCTTTACTCCTGATCTATGGTACTGTCCTGAGTACTACCGATATTATACATCGAAAAGCACGATTTGTCAAATGACTGAGCAAAGGCTGTGTACAGATCTGTCACAGGAGCGCCATGCAAGGGCTGTGCAAAAATCATTCAGAAAGTATCCGCTCGATATCCGCTATCTCTTTTTCGGTAAAATCAAGATGCTCTGTTGCTCTGACATTATCTTCGATCTGCTCGGGTCTGCTTGCACCTATAAGAACAGTCGTGACCGCAGGATTGTGCAATATCCACGCTATCGCCATCTGTGAGAGCTTCTGACCGCGCCCGGCAGCAACAGCATTGAGCTTGTTCAGCTTAGCAAGCATTGCTTCGTCAAGCTGCTTGGCTATCCATGTATTACCCTTTCCTATGCGTGAATCGGCGGGAATACCGTTAAGATACCGGTCAGTGAGGAATCCCTGATACAGCGGCGAGAATACCGAGATACCGGTTCCGTTCTCTTCCGCCCATTTATCGAGCTTATCGTCTTCGATCCAGCGGTTAAGCATCGAATACGACGGCTGATTCACAACGAACGGAGTATGAAGTTCCCTGAATATCGCGGCGATCTCTTCTGTCTGGCTGCGGTTATAATTTGATACTCCGACATACAGCGCCTTTCCCTGTTTTACGATATGATCGAGGGCAAGAGCTGTTTCTTCAAGCGGAGTGCCGGGATCAAACACATGGTGATAGAATATATCAACATAGTCAAGTCCCATTCGTTTCAGGCTCTGGTCAAGCGAGGCGATAAGGTACTTGCGGCTTCCGTTTCTGTCTCCGTAAGGTCCGTCCCACATCTCATATCCTGCTTTTGTGGAGATGCACAGCTCGTCGCGGTATGCACGAAGTCCGTTATCAAGTATGCGCCCGAAATTTTCTTCTGCCGAACCGTTGAACGGGTGACCGTAATTGTTTGCGAGATCGAAGTGCGTGATGCCGAGATCAAATGCGGTGCGGCACATCTTTTCGGCATTTGAGAATACCGAACCGTAACCGAAATTCTGCCACAGTCCGAGCGATATTGCCGGAAGCTTCAGTCCGCTTTTACCGCACCGGTTGTATTTCATAGTTTCGTATCTTTTTTCATTTGCGATATACATTCTAAGTTCCCCCTTCGGTTAATGTCACTAACATTTTATCACACTATACAAAACGTGTCAATAGTTAAAACAGGAGTTGCAACATCGTCCGTAATATGCTATAATAAATATGTCCTCAATAACTGCCTTTGGCAGTTATTGTCCCAAAATCCGCTGCGCTGATTTTGGCAGAACATTATCCCGTATCGTCTGTAAAATAAGCGGTACGTCTGAACAGGAAGGCAGATCATGATTATTCTGAGATCACTTGCGAGCGCGTTTCTGATGTATTCGCGGATACCTTTTCCGAAAGTTGAATGGCGGGAGGAAAACCGAAGATACGCCCTTTGCTTTTTTCCGCTTATAGGAGCGGTAATCGGCGGACTGCTGCTGGCGTGGAACATAAGCTGCGGACTGCTCGGCATCGGAAACGCTGTGCGTGCTGCTGTGTCGGTGCTTCTGCCGGTCATAATCACAGGGGGAATACACATCGACGGATTCTGCGACACTGTTGATGCAGTCTCGTCATACGCAGACAGGTCAAAGCGGCTTGAAATAATGAAAGATCCGCACATCGGTTCTTTTGCCGTTATTTCACTCTGCTCGGTATTTCTGCTGCAATTTGCTCTGTTCTGCGAGATAAAGGATCCTGACGGAATGTTCATAATTGCCGTCGGGTACATTTTCTCGCGTTCACTGAGCGGAACAGCGGCTGTAACGTTCCGGTCGACAAAAAAAGAAGGCTCGCTACAGAGCTTTGTAAAACCGGCTCACAGAAAGATCACTGTTGGGGTACTTATTGCGATCACTGCACTCTGCGGCGCAGCGATGATGTTCACCGATCTGATAAGCGGCGCGGTCGTATGGTTTTCAGGGATAATCACATTTTTATTGTACGGTTTGTATTCATACCGTGTTTTCGGAGGAATAACGGGAGATACCGAGGGGTGGTTCCTTCAGATCACAGAGACCGTGATACCTGCGGTCCTTTATATCACGAAGCTCGTTCAGCTGCTGTGAGCATTGTTATACTGATATATGGGAACCTCTAAAAACCCATTTGAGAGAAAAATAGCTACTTGCTCTCGGTGCAACTATCTCATTTTCTCTTTTCAAAGCAGTTTTTAGAGGTACCCATATGTGAAAAATAAGTGAAAGCTATTGACAAAATGATAATTTTATTGTAATATAAATTGCACGCTATTAAATTGAACTAAATGTTATTGATGCGGCATATCCTCCTGAATATGCAGATCAATGGTATTTTTCCAACAGCACAGCATAGTATGAAAGGAGAACAGAAATGGGTATCTATGATTTTACGGTGAAAAACAATAAGGGAGAAGATATATCTCTTGCGGACTATAAAGGAAAAGTCCTTCTGATAGTCAATACAGCCACTCGCTGCGGACTTACTCCGCAGTATGAGGGACTTGAAAAGCTGTATGAAAAATACAGCGGAAATGGTTTTGAGATACTTGATTTTCCCTGCAATCAATTCGCGTTTCAGGCTCCGGGAAGCGATGAGAAGATAGATTCTTTCTGTAAGCTGAAATATGATACTAAATTTCCGCGCTTTGCAAAGATCAAGGTGAACGGCAGCGAAGAAGCTCCGCTTTACACATACCTCAAGACCCAGAAGCAGGGCAGGATAAAGTGGAATTTCACAAAGTTCCTGATCGGAAAGGACGGAGAAGTCAAAGAACGATTTGAGCCTACCCAGACTCCGGATAAGATAGACAGCGCGATCGAACGTGAACTTGGCTGATGCACAGGAGGAAAAATGAATACATCTGAACTTATACGCTCACGCAGAAGCGTCCGGACTTTTGATAAAAAGAGTATAGATGCCGACACTTTGAGTGACATTCTCAAATACGCAGAAAAAGCCGAAAACCCGTTTGGCATACCGATCAGCTGGAAGCTCCTCAGCACTGAAAAAGACGGAGTATCAAGCCCGGTGATAGTCGGCACCGACACTTTTATCGCAGGGAAAATAAAACGTACCGATCATTCGGAAGAAGCTTTCGGCTATTCGTTTGAAAAAGTCGTTCTTTATGCACAGTCGCTCGGGATCGGCACTACATGGATAGGCGGGACTATGAACCGTGCGGTATTTGAGAAGGCAATGCAGCTCGGAGATGACGAGGCAATGCCATGCGTGAGTCCACTCGGATATCCGGCTGCAAAAATGTCTGTACGCGAATCTATGATGCGCAAGGGAATAAAAGCCGATACGAGACTCGGATTTTCCGAACTGTTCTTTGACGGTGATCTCAGCAGACCTCTTTCACCTGAAAAAGCCGCAGACCTTTCACTGCCGCTTGAAATGGTTCGGCTCTCCCCGTCGGCAGTGAACAAACAGCCATGGCGCATAGCAGTGGACGGAAACAAAGTCCATTTTTACGAAAAAAGAAGCGGCGGATATGTCGATAAAACCGGCTGGGACGTACAGAAAATAGATATCGGTATCGCCATGTACCATTTTGTCTGCGGACTGGAAGAAATAAAGAAAGCTTATGATCTCACTGTGAATGATCCCGGTATCAGCCATGACAGCAATACTTCATATATTGCAACATATACTCTGCTATAAAAACAGCACCGCGCTGACAGTACGCTGTCTTTGCGGTGCTTTTTTCTGTTTCCGGAACCGTGACAGTTCCGATACTGCCATGTGCGGACTGTCAGATCAGCATGGACCGCTGATCCGGTTCAGAAAGAAAATACTGTACAGTATTGCCAAAGATGCTTTTTTATGGTATAATTAAATATACACTATCTACAACTTAAGAAAATTATTGTTTATGTCTCCCCCGCCGGAGGCGGGG